>NZ_JAWIZX010000005.1:0-205459 GCF_032840035.1 Campylobacter sp. TJR-1
CGTTTATAAGTTTAGCCATAACTCCAAACTCATCATTAGATTTTAAGCTTATAGCTTTAGGATTATCATTTTTATGGTTTAAGAAGTCAAAGAAGTCTTTGAGACCGTTTTCTATGGATTTAATAGCTTTTAGAAGATATGATTTGCTAATTAATAGTATCAAACTTGAAAGTATGATGATAGTGATGATAAATACGGTAAATCCCATAGTAAGTACATTAACATCATTAGCAAAACTATCTGATGTACTTTTATCTCTAATCACCAAACTAGCTAGCTGTTTTTCTAGCAGATCTCTATATTCTCTCCATATAGGCGTTATTTCTTGGACGTCTTCTATGGTAATGTTTTGGTTATTTTTTGCTTTATTTATAGAACTTCTATAAAACGACGTTAATTTGCTAAAAATTTCATCTGTTTGCAGCTTAGTAGTACCTAATAATTTTTTATATTCTTCTCTGTTTGTAACTAGATCATTAACGCTATTTTCTAGTATTGTCAAGGTATTTTTATCTTCAGGAATAATATATAAATTCCTTATATTAAGTCCCGCTCTTTCACCATCGATAATATTTTTATATATTAAAACATATTCGTTCTTGGTCTCTTCTGACTCGTTAAACGATGCATTTACTTTAGAAATAAAAATTTCAACTACGACAAAACATGCGATTAGCATTGCCATTATAATGGCGATAATCGCCATAACCTTACTATTTATAGATTTCAACATACATCCTTTTTTTATTAATTTTTTTAATCTTTATATTTAAAAATAATTATACATATAATATAATTCTATATAAAATTATTAATAATAATTATAACAAAATATTTATAAATATCGCTTAAATATTAAAAATTCGCTATATAGTTAGCATCTGGTAATAAATTTAAAATATCTTGTATTAAATTTATTACCAATTTATTTTTTGGATATATTTTAATAATTATGAATAATTTATAACGTAGTATATATAAAATCGTAATATTTTATTATTTTTAAATTTAGAAAAATGGTGGATAAATTTAATATATTTAGATAGTCCGACTTGTTGTCGGACTAAGAAAATTAAAGCATCATAGGAGCAACGATAAATCCAAGAGCTACTGATATAGCTATGGCTAAAATTCCAGGAACTAAGAAAGCGTGGTTGAATATATATTTTCCTATTCTTGTTGTACCTGTATCGTCCATTTGAACAGCACCTAACAATGTTGGATAAGTAGGGAGGACAAATAGAGCTGAAACTGCTGCAAATGAAGCTACAACGATATAAATTTGACCGCTGTTTTCAGGAGTAATTCCTAGAGCTAAAATAACTGCAGGGATGATCGCTTTTGCGGTTGCTGCTTGAGAATAAAGTAACATTGAAGCAAAAAATAGTGCAACTGAAAGCAAGAACGGATATTTACCGACTAGCTCAGAAGCAAATCCTTTAATTCCTTCAATGTGTCCACTAACAAAAGTATCGCCAAGCCAAGCCACACCAAGTACGCACACGCAAGCTACCATACCTGATTTAAATACGCTTGATTGAACTAAAGTATCTGTTCTAACTTTGCAAATTATAACAATAAGCGTAGCTATAGTAAGCATAAAGCTGATGATAGCGTGATCTCTACCAAGTATAACAGGGTCGATTAATCCTACGTTTTTTGATATAGCAGTTGCATAGAAAACTACTGCTAAAACGCCGATTAAAAATATAGCAACTGAAGTTTTGGCAGATTTTGATATCTCTTTATACTCAGCACCTTTTACTTCTTTGACAAGACCGTCTTTTAATCTTTGTTGATATACGGGATCTTTGTCAAGGTCAAGATTCCAAAATGTACTAACGATAAACGAAGTAATCATACAACCGATGAATGTTGTAGGAATACAAATAGCTAAAAGCATAGGATATGAGCAGCCAAGTGGTTCAAGTACGCCGCTCATAAATACAACCGCAGCCGAAACCGGACTTGCTGTGATAGCGATTTGGCTTGCAACAACTGCTATACTAAGAGGTGCTGCAGGTTTTATATTTTGACCTTTTGCAACTTCAACAATAACTGGTATCATAGAAAATGCAGTGTGACCCGTACCGGCAAATATAGTTAAAAAGTAAGTAACTGTAGGAGCTAAATAGTTGATATATTTTGGATTTTTTCTTAATAATTTCTCAGCTATTTGAACTAAATAATCAAGTCCACCTGCCATTTGCATCGCTGTGATAGCCGCGATAACCGACATAATTATAAGTATAACATCCCATGGAATACTACCTGGCTTCATACCTAAAACAAGGGCTAAAACAACAACGCCAAGACCTCCGGCGTAGCCTATACCCATACCTCCGAGCTTAACACCCAAGAATATCGCTCCAAATAGAACGATAACTTGTAGAATAATCATAATGTCCATAAAAAGATCCTTTTTATTTTTTATGCTTTATGACGACTGTTTAAAGTCACCTAAAGCAACAAATACCAAAATTACTACCTTGCAAAAGCAAGGTAAATTCAATACTTTTAGCGTAAAATCGCTATTTTAAAATTTAAAAAATTAGTTTTTAAATTTGCTTTTATCTTCATTTGTCATATGAGGATTTAGCATATTTTCCGGACGTAAAATATCATCTATTTGATCTTGAGTTAAAAGTCCTCTTTCAAGTGCGATAGATGCTACGCTCTTTCCTGTACTTAAAGCTTCTTTTGCTATGCTAGCACTGTTTTCATAACCGATATATGGGTTAAATGCTGTAACGATACCGATTGAGTTATAAACAAAATCAGAACAAACTTTCTCATTTGCAGTGATGCCGTCAACGCATTTTGTAGCTAGAGTACGGCAAGCTTTTTTAAGCATTGCGATAGAGTTAAACAGACTATAAGCGATAACTGGTTCAAATACGTTTAGTTGAAGTTGTCCGCCTTCGCTAGCTAGAGTTACAGTTACGTCATTACCGATAACTGCGAAACAAACTTGATTTACTACTTCAGGGATAACAGGATTTACTTTGCCTGGCATAATGCTTGAGCCCGGTTGCATTTTTGGTAAGTTTATCTCGTTTAGTCCGCATCTTGGGCCGCTGCTTAAAAGTCTTAAGTCATTACAAATTTTGCTTAGTTTTGTACTAACTCTTTTTAAAACGCCTGAAATTTGAACATAAGCGCCTGTGTCTTGAGTAGCTTCTATAAGGTTACCAGCAGTGATGAATGGACGTTTTGTTACTTCTTGAAGTTTTGTCTCGACTACTTTTGGATAGTCTGGGTGAGAGTTGATACCTGTACCGATAGCTGTTCCGCCTAGGTTTATCTCGCGTACTAAGTTTCTAGCTTCTCTTACACGGTCGATATCTTCGCCAAGCATGATAGCAAAAGTTTTAAACTCTTGACCTAAAGTCATAGGAACTGCGTCTTGAAGTTGAGTTCTGCCCATTTTTAAAACGTCTTTAAACTCTTCTGCTTTTTTTTCAAAGCTGTCTTTTAAGAGATGCATAGCTTCTGTTAATTCACAAAGTCTTTCATAAATAGCAACTCTTAAAGCTGTTGGATAAGCATCGTTTGTACTTTGACTTAAATTTACGTGATCGTTTGGATGGCAGTATTGATACTCGCCTTTTTTGTGTCCCATAAGCTCAAGTGCGATGTTAGCTATAACTTCGTTTGCGTTCATATTTGTACTTGTTCCCGCGCCGCCTTGTATCATATCTACTACAAATTGATTGTTGTATTTTCCACTAGCAACAAGGTCGCAAGCCTCACAAATAGCATTTTTGATCTTTGCATCAAGTAAACCAAGATCGAAGTTTGCAAGTGCTGCTGCTTTTTTAACTTGAGCAAGAGCTACTATAAAATTTGGAAAGTTGCAAATGCGTTCGTGAGTAATATTGAAGTTCTCTACAGCTCTAAATGTTTGAACTCCATAATAAACGTCTTCTGCTATTTCTAGCTCGCCTATGAAGTCGTGTTCTTTTCTTGTACCCATGATATGTCTCCTATATTTTTTTATCAATGACATTATAATGTTGATTGAATGAATTTAATCTTAAATATTAAAAAACATAGTAAAAGCGCGACAGATTCATAGTTATGTATTATTATTTAATGTTTTAAAAGCAGGTTGTTCATAAACTTTAAATATCGAAAATAGGGCTTTTGATAAACAATTTAATATTAAATTTATAAATAAAATCTTAAATATATAACATAAATTCATAATTTAAATTACAAAATTATCTATATATTTGAGACAAATATTTCAAGTTCTTTTGAATTACCAAAAAGCAAAACTACATCATCATTTTTTAAAACTAAAAACTCGCCTATTTCATATTCCCATCTATTTTCTCGTTTAAAGGCTATTATTTTTAGATCTGATTTTGATCTGCTTAAAAGATCGCCGGCGGCTATATTTGCGTATTGCGCGGTAATTTTAAATCTAGCTATTTTCATAGTATTTGTTACGTCTATGACTTCAAATTTAGGATTTAAAGAGAAGCTTTTTACAAGCCTTTTTGCTGCGTCCCTTTCAGGATAAATAACTCTATCCGTGCCTATTTTGGATAGAATTTTGCCGTGAATTAGAGTGTATGCTTTTGCGATAACCTCTTTTACTCCTATTTCTTTTAAAGCCATAACGCTTAGTATAGAAGCTTCTATGTTTTTTCCTATACTTACTATGGCTGTATCTACTTCTGCGATACCTGCGTCTTTTAAAGAATTTATATCGGTAGTGTCGATGATAAATAAATTCTCGCAAATTCCTCTAAATTCTTTTATGCTATCTTCATTTTTATCTACGGCTATGACTTGCTCACCGTTTTCTATAAGTCCTTTTGCCACGTGCGATCCAAATTTACCAAGGCCGATAACAGCGTAAGTTTTCATAATACCACTCCTTCTTCTGGATATTTAATACTATTATTTTTACTTTTTCTAAAAAGAGCCATGCTAAAAACCAACACCCCGACTCTTCCCATAAACATCAAGACTATTATATAAAATTTACCAAAATCACTAAATTTAGCCGATAACGATAAGCTTTCGCCATCTCCGGTGCTTACTCCAACAGTGCCAAATGCAGAGCAAATTTCAAATAATAAAGGCAAAAAATATCTATTTTCTTTATCATCTGTAGTACTTAGTATGATCGTAGAAATAATAATATAAAATACCGCTATAACGAAGATCAAAAATGATTTTTTTACGATATTTTCCGGAATAGTTCTTTGAAATATAACAGTTTCTTTATCTCTTAAAGAGCAGTAAGCATATATAAGAAGCACTGCAACCGTAGTTATCTTTATACCTCCAGCAGTACCTCCTGGAGCTGCTCCTATGATCATCAACAAAGATGAGAAAAATAGACTTTGATCATGCAAAGAGCCAAGATCTATCGTATTAAATCCTGATGTTCTAAGATTTACCGATACAAAAAACGAACTAAGTAGCTTATGAAACCAGTTTAAAGAGCCTATGCTTTTTGAATTTTCCCATTCAAATATCAGCAATACAGCCATACCGAGCAATATGCAAATAATAGTTGCTATTAAAACTATTCTTGTATGTATGCTTATCCTAGAACTCTTTTTATAGTAGTTAAAACACTCGCTAAGCACTAAAAATCCAAGTCCGCCTAGTATAACTAAAAAGCATATTGTGATATTTAGTACAAAATTATCTCTGTACTCTGCAAGATTGTATTCAAATATACTAAATCCGGCATTATTAAACGCTGAAATGGAGTGAAATACTCCTGCCCAAACCGCTTTTTTGAACGGCATATCAAGCATAAAATTTAAAGTAAGAATCACGGCCCCTATGATTTCTATGCAAGCAGTAAAAACAAAAATCTTTTTTAGATATTTTATAATACCTTGCATATTTGGGTAGTCAAGCGACTCTTTTAGCAGCATTTTACCTTTGAAATCAACTTTTTTACCTATAAGTAAAAATAAAAATCCGGCTAAACTCATATAGCCAAAACCGCCTGCTTGTATCAAAGCTAGTATAATCCCTTGTCCGTATCCGCTAAAATCTGTCGCGGTATTTGCAGTTATAAGACCTGTTACGCAGACTGCAGAAGTAGCCGTAAAAAGTAGATCTATAAATGATATAGGTTTTAAACGCATGATATCAAAACTCAGAATTATAGCTCCTATAAAAGCTAAGAGTATGTAGCTTGCTAAAATAGTGCTAAATATTTTATTCACTTACTGCGCCTTATCGCTGAGTAGCACCGCTATAAATTTAGTTTTAGGACTTTCGTTTAGGGCTATTTTTATGCTCATAGTAAGAGGAACTGCCAAAAACATTCCGCCGATACCGAGCAAAAATCCCCAAAAAAGTAGACTTAAAATTACTACAAGAGTTGATATCCCAAGTCCGGCGCCTAGAAATTTCGGCTCTATAAAGTTACCTATGGATATATTTACTACTAAATATATAATACTAAGCCACAATGTATCGCTTAAATCATTTACTAAAAGCGACATTAAAATAGCAGGAATCGCCGCTATAATAGATCCTATAGTAGGAATATAGTTAAATATAAACGCCAAAACAGCCCACAAAGGTGCGTAAGGTACTCCAAAATATACTAAAAACAGCCACAAAATAAGACCAGTAGCGATAGAAGATATGGTTTTTATAGCAAGGTATTTTTTTAAATTTGAAATAAAGCTATTTGCTATATTGTGCATAGACATATGTTTTTTGGCAAAATACTCAACTTTATCTTTAAAAACTTGAGTTTCTACGAGCATAAAAACTACTAGCAAAAAGACCAAAAACGACTTTGTGACTATTTCGCTAGTTTGTCTTAAGATAGTACTTGTTGTAGAAAATATCTTATTTGTATCTATGCTTTCTAACACAAAACTATTTATTTTTATTATTTCATACGAGTTTAGCCATTCTACTGTTTTATCTATAAATATCCTAAATTGCATTTGATACTCAGGCAGTGAGCTGCTAAATCCGTTTAGCGCACTTGATACCACATTTCCCAAAAACCATAAAATTCCTATAAATATAGCTATAAGCAGTATAAATGAGATTGTTCGGCGTATCTTTAATCTTTGCATAAACTCAAGTACGGGCGAAATAGCTATAGCTATAAAAACAGCAAGAAAAAACGGCACTACGATGGCACTTGCTGCTGCAAGACCCGTTGCTATTATTACAAAGCTTGCTATAGATATTAATGTTAGCTGGTATTTCAAATTTTATTCCTTTAAAAATGCAAAAATCCTACCTGCATTTAGCTTAAGAAATAATTAATACATTAAGGCGGCGTTTGTCTATTTTAAAAGCATTACATAAACATTTTTAGATATAATTAGATAAATTGCCATATTATAAGGAATAGCATGAAAGTTCTTAGTTTAGCAAGTATTCTATCATTTCAAGCACCAAATTTGCTAGAAACTTTTAAAAATGATGATATTTTAGTTATTAGTCCATTAGACGATGATATAAACGCTAAGTTTGTTAAGTGCGAGATAGGAAGCCTTAGTTATGTTTTAGCACTTATTTGCAAAGATTTGTTTGACGATGAGTTTTTTGACTCTCTTGATGAGGGTTATTTAAGCGGCGAGAGTAACGTCGGGGAAGAGGAACTCCCTAGTATTTGCGATTTTATAAAAAATTGCAGAGTCATCATCGTTTCGCCAGAGGTTTTAAATAGTATAAATTCTCAAC
The DNA here is from genome assembly GCF_032840035.1 of Campylobacter sp. TJR-1. NCBI lineage: Bacteria > Pseudomonadati > Campylobacterota > Epsilonproteobacteria > Campylobacterales > Campylobacteraceae > Campylobacter > Campylobacter sp. TJR-1. The sequence goes on from NZ_JAWIZX010000005.1 coordinate 7,693, forward strand.
AAATACGAGCTATGTTAAATTTGCTAAGCAGTTCTTTTGGCATTAGAATTATAAATTTAAATGGCGATGATTTGAATTTAGACGGCGTTTTAAATGAATTTGATGAGCTTTCTAATTTTGATGGAGCCGTGATTTTTACTCATTCTAAATTTAATGAGTTTAGAGGCGGAGAGTATTTTAAAGTAGCCGCAAAGTTGCGCGATGGCGATAGCATAACTGTAAAAACGATTAAAAAATATGTAAAAACTCAGTTTAGATTAGATAAAAATATCAAAGGTACGGTTGGATTTTTAGGAAGCGATGGGCTTGATTATTCTTATGAAATTTTAAATATTACAAAATAATTTTCAAAAGATCTGTTTTAAGGAAAAACTATATAGCCGATATAGGGCTTAATATAGCATAAATTTATATACACAAATTTAAGGAAAACTATGAAAGATAAAGAGCTAAATCAAGATGAAAAACAGTTTCTAAAGCTAAACGATAAATTGGCAGGTCAAATCACTGAGCGCAAGGAAATAACAACTTTTGATAGAAATATAGTAGCTATTATGAGTTATAGTCCACGTCTTGCTCAGATGCTTTTTGACCTAAAAGAGAATAAAAAATTCGGCGTATTTATGGGAAAAGATCCTCTTGATATAAATATCATAAATTTGGAAACCAAAAAATATCTTTATGAAAGTCCGGCAAAAGAGGTTGAAGAGAAAATTATTAGTTTTGAAGAGGATCATAGTCGTTATAAAGTTCTTTTCTTCTACGGTATAGGAAATGGAATATTTTTAAAGTCTCTTTTGGGCAATCCGTCTCACACTAGAATTATAGTTTTTGAACCTGAGATTGAGATACTTTTTATAACTCTTAGTCTTATAGATTTTTCTCAAGATATTTACAGTGAACGATTTATAATATTTTATCCCAATCTCGTGAGATTTATAGAGCTTTATACTTTATCTAAATTCGGAGATGTTATGACGAGTTCAAGACTTTATAATCTTCATATCACAAATAACTTTTATAACCAAAGCCATTATGCGAATGATATTATAAAAATAAATAAAGAAATGATAAAAGCGATAAAACAGGTATTTTTAGAACAAGGAAATGATTCTAGAGATACTCTTATAGGAATAAAACATACTACAAAACATATACCTATAGTATTTGATAGTTTTCCTATAAAAAATGTGATAAAAAAAAGAAAATCTAAAGTAAAAACAGCTGTTATAGTAGCTACCGGTCCGTCTCTTTTTAAACAGCTCAAAACTCTTAAAAAAATCGCTCCATACGTAACTATCATATCTATAGATGCTTCTTATCCTATACTTAAAAAGCATGGCATAAAGCCGGATTACGTCTCTTCTATAGAACGCGTAGAGCTTACATCTAAATTTTTTAAAGATCCAGTAAGTGAATTTGATGATGGAATTTTATTTGTTACTGCATCTTTAACGCATGAAAAAACAATTGAAAATTTAAAAGGTAGAGATACTTCTTATGTATTTAGACCTTTGCACTATGAAAAAGGATTTAAGGACGAAACATTTGGCTATATGGGCGGTGGACCAAGTGCAGCTCACTTAGCTTTTGATATAGCCCTTACTTTAAATCATGAAAATATCGTTCTTATAGGTCAAGATTTAGCTTTTGGAGATGATGGAACTAGCCATTCAAAAGGTCATATATTTAGGACAACCGAGATAGACCCATGTGATACAAATGCTGAATTAGCGCCAAAATACGGTGGAGTCGGCGAGGTGATTACGACTACCGTTTGGAATCTTTTTAGAAATTACTTTGAACACTTTATACAATCAGCATCAAGAGCGGCTAAATTTACGGTTTATAATTGTACAGAAGGCGGTGCAAGGATAGTGGGTACAGTGGAAACTCCATTTAATGAAATAGCAGATATAGTTTTAAAAGAGGGTATAAAAAAGAAATTTATTCCAATTTACAAATTAAATGAGATTGCCAAAGAGCGTCATTTAAAGAAAGCTAGAAAACATATATATGCTATTATAAACTATGGAGAAAGATTGCAAAAAAAATCCGAAAAACTATTTTTAAAGATAGCTAAAGAAGTAGAAAAAGCAAAAAAATTAAAAGCAAAAAATCAAGCAGATAAGATAAACTATACAAAAATGCAAAATCTCTCTTTTGCTTTAGACGAGCTTAAAACAAATCTTAATGATGAGATATTTTTATCAGCTTTTTATGGATGTTGCGGAGCAGTACTTTTGCATCAAGAACTGGAATTAACAGTTATTGCAGTTAAAAGAGCTGACACCGAAGAAGAAAAAAAAGATAAGCTTTTTGAATGGATTTCATCTCAAAGCTACTGGTTATTTAGTTTAGCAGGAAATATCAACTTAGAGTTAGAAGAGATTAAAAAATCAGCCAAAGAGTGGCTATAACCAAAGGAATTTAATGATAAACGATCTTATAAAAGCATCTTATGATGAGGTTTTATACCGTTCAAATTCATACAATATGACTTGCATAGATAGGCTTTATGAAGTAGCCAAGATGCATGGACTCTCACCTAGAAATCCAGACAATGCTAGAGTTTTGGAGATCGGCTGCGCATCTGGAGGAAATATCATGGGTCAAGCTATAAATCATCCTAATTCGCACTTTATAGGTATCGATCTAAGCGATGAGCAAGTAAAGATAGGCAAAGAGGCTATTTGCTCAATAGGCATAAAAAATATCGAGCTTATCACTATGGATATCTGTGATCTTATAAGTATTTATAAAGACAAATTGAGTTTTGATTATATTATAGTTCATGGGGTTTATAGTTGGGTGCCAAATGAGGTAAGAGCTGCTATTTTAGAGAGTTCGCGCGAACTTTTAGATGATGATGGCGTTGCGCTTATTAGTTATAATACATATCCTGGTTGGAAGATAAATGAGATAACAAGAGATTTTATGCGTTTTTCAGCTGTAAATTCAGATAAACAAGATAAACTTCAAGCTGCTTTAAACGCTCTTAAATTTGAAAAAGCAGCATATGCTAGTACTAAAATATCTCCCGAACAAACTTATCAGATTCTAACAAGAGAGTTGAAATTAGACACTATAAACCAAATAGAAGAAACTAAAGATAAAGCCTATTTATACCACGAATATCTTGAGATTTTCAATCAGCCGTTTTATCTTAGTGATTTTGTGGCTGATTTAGAGGATTTTTTGCTCTGTTATATAGCAGATATGCAGTTTCACTTCTCATATGATGAATTTGTAAACCAAAGCGTAAAGGAGTATGCTAAATTGGCATATTCCGATCGTATATCAAAAGATCAGATGTTTGATTTTCTAAATTCAACCAAATTTCGCTCATCTCTTATCACAAAGAAGCAAAATGAGTACAAGCTTGTATTTGACGATGATAGTATTTTGAAAAATATATCTGATTTTCATTTGGTGTTAACTTCACAAGCTCCGCAATTAGCAGATAGAGCTAAAGGTCTTAGCCTTGAACCATTTGCAAAGACATTAGTAGAATCTTATCCAGGCAGTATTAGCGTAAAAGATGCCTTAAATCTTGTTGCGCCCAGTGAACTTATAAGGCACATATATGATATTATAGCTGTCACAAATTCTCTCATTGTTTCGCATAAGAGTATCTGTGATATATATTATAAGCCTGGAATTTCAAAGTTAAAAGAGGAATATATTGCGTATATTGGCTATTTTATAAATACTAATAGCGAAGCTTTATCATGCGCTACTCCTATGAATTTTATTTTAGGATTAAACAATATAGAAATGGAAATTTTGTTAATGTTCGATGGTAAAAATAGCCTTAAAGATATAACTAAATTTTTGAGTTCCAAATTTAAAAAGTTGAAATTAGTCCCTACCATAGAAAAAGATGGAATTACAAAAACTTTAAAGGAATCCAAAGAACAAGAACAATACTTTAAAGATGCAGTAGAAGCATTGGCGAAATATGCTAGAACAAACTATTTGCTAGAGAATATTTTATAATAACAATACAATAGCGAGTTTGTAACAATAATATTAATAAGTACATTTTGCCGGTTCTTTTTGTTGCTCGTAGTCGTAAAGCTTTTTACATAAAAATAAAAATTATTTAAAAGCTATAAACTTTTTAAGCCAAAGTGCGATATAGTTATTGAAGTTTTAGCAAGGACGCTAAAAATATTTAACTAAAAGGATTTAAGATGAGTTTTAGAATTAACACCAACATTGCCGCTATGAATGCCCATGCGAATGCAGTAGGAAACAACAGAAATTTATCAGGTTCATTAGGAAAACTTAGTTCAGGTTTAAGAATTCAAACTGCGGCTGATGACGCTTCAGGTATGACTATCGCCGATTCTCTAAGAAGTCAAGCTAATGCATTAGGTCAATCTATAAAAAATGGTAATGATGCTATCGGTATCGTTCAAACAGCAGATAAAGCTATGGATGAGCAGATCAAAATTCTTGATACTATCAAAACCAAAGCTGTACAAGCGGCTCAAGACGGTCAAAATGCAGACTCTAGACGTGCGCTTCAAAGTGACATAACTAGACTTCTTGAAGAGCTAGATAACATAGCAAACACAACTGCGTTTAACGGTCAACAACTACTAAACGGTAGTTTTAGTAATAAAAATTTCCAAATCGGTGCTTACTCAAATGAGACAGTAAAAGTAAGTATAGGTGCGACTAATTCAAATACTATAGGTCATACTAGATTTGAAACAAGCTCTAACGTAGTTTACACAAAAAATCTTGCTATAAGCGGTAATTCAGGTAGCTTTGCTTTCACTTTAAAAGGTATTGACGGTATAGCAGGAGGCGAGTATAAGTTTCAAGCTATAAGTTCTGGAGTATTTGCTTCTCAAGGTCTTGCAGCCGTAGCTAAACAGGTAAATGCTATTGCAGATAAAACAGGCGTAAAAGCTAGTGTAAATAATACACAAGTATTTAATGGAACTAAAGGTGTCGGTATCCAATCTGCAGCCGTAACAGATCTAAAGATAAACGGTGTTTCTATAGGTAATATAAAAGTTTCAAATTTAGATGCTGATAATGTTTTAATCGGTGCTATAAATAAAGTAAAAGAACAAACCGGAGTAGAAGCTAGTAAAGAAAATGGTAAATTGACTCTTACTGCTAGGGATGGTAGAGCTATACAAATTAACGGCGGTAATATATCAAGATTAGGTATAACACAGGCTAAAGGCGGTGCTAACGTATCATTTTTAGGTAAAATTTCATTTACTAGACAAGATGCTAGAGATATAATTATGACTTTTAGTGCTACTGGCGGACAAGCTAATACAAATGGGCTATCTGTTGCATTGTCTGCAAACCATATCAAAGAAGCTAGCGTTAGTTTAAAAACTATAAACGATAGCGTAATTTCAAGTAGTGTTGCAGCTGCTATGGGCTTCTTTCATGCTGGCGAAACTGCAGTAGATCAAAGAAACTCTGGTGTAAGCACTTACGCTGGTGCTCAAGCTATGATGAGCATTGCCGAAGCTGCTAGAAAAACTCTAGATAGCATTAGATCTGACCTGGGTTCTGTGCAAAATCAGCTAGTTAGTACTATAAACAACATTACTGTTACTCAAGTAAATGTTAAGTCGGCAGAAAGTCAAATCAGAGATGTCGATTTCGCTGAAGAGAGCGCAAACTTTTCTAAGTTCAACATCCTTGCTCAAAGCGGTAGTTACGCTATGAGTCAAGCTAACGCTGCGCAACAAAATGTTTTGAGATTGTTACAATAATCTCAAGCATTTCCTTGAAATATTCTTAGACTACTTCGATAGTTTAAGCTTATCTCTTCTAGGGAGGTTTCTCCCTAGATTCTATCAATTATTCTAAACAAGTACTTTTTATACTCTTTTACCGCTCTCGATTATACATATAAATTTTTGGAACGCATTTTGCTTTAATAGTCCAAACTAATTTTAAAAGGACTAAAAATGAGTTTTAGAATAAACACTAATATCGCAGCTATGAATGCTCACACAAATGCTGTGGTAAATGACAGATCTCTATCGGGTTCGCTCGGTAGGCTTAGTTCTGGTCTTAGGATCCAAACTGCGGCTGATGACGCTTCTGGTATGAGTATCGCAGATAGCCTTCGAGCTCAAGCTGCTGGTTTAGGTCAATCTATAAAAAATGCAAATGATGCCATCGGTATCGTTCAAACAGCAGATAAAGCTATGGATGAGCAGATCAAAATTCTTGATACTATCAAAACTAAAGCTATCCAAGCAGCCCAAGACGGTCAAACATCTGATTCAAGACGTGCGCTTCAAAGTGACATAACTAGACTTCTTGAAGAGCTAGATAACATAGCAAATACTACAAGTTTTAACGGTCAGCAACTACTAAACGGTAGTTTTAGCAATAAAGAATTTCAAATCGGTGCATATTCAAATGAAACGGTTAAAGTAAGTGTTGGTGCGACTAATTCAAACACTATAGGTCATACTAGATTTGAAACAAGCTCTAACGTAGTTTATTCAAAAGGTCTTGCACTAAGTGGAAATTCGGGCGGATTTACTTTTACATTAAAAGGTATTGACGGTATAGCAGGAGGCGAGTATAAGTTTCAAACTATAAGTTCTGGAGTATTTGCTTCTCAAGGTCTTGCCGCATTAGCCGCTCAAGTAAATACCGTAGCGGACAAAACAGGCGTAAAAGCTAGTGTAAATAATACACAAGTATTTAATGGAACTAAAGGTGTCGGTATCCAATCTGCAGCCGTAACAGATCTAAAGATAAATGGAGTTCCGATAGGTAATTTGGCTATAAAAAATGGCGATTCTGATAAAGTATTGATCGGTGCTATAAATAAAGTAAAAGAACAAACCGGAGTAGAAGCTAGTCTAGAAAACGGTAAATTGACTCTTACTGCTAGGGATGGTAGAGCTATACAAATTAACGGCGGTAATATATCAAGATTAGGTATAACACAGGCTAAAGGCGGTGCTAACGTATCATTTTTAGGTAAAATTTCATTTACTAGACAAGATGCTAGAGATATAATTATGACTTTTAGTGCTACTGGCGGACAAGCTAATACAAATGGGCTATCTGTTGCATTGTCTGCAAACCATATCAAAGAAGCTAGCGTTAGTTTAAAAACTATAAACGATAGCGTAATTTCAAGTAGTGTTGCAGCTGCTATGGGCTTCTTTCATGCTGGCGAAACTGCAGTAGATCAAAGAAACTCTGGTGTAAGCACTTACGCTGGTGCTCAAGCTATGATGAGCATTGCCGAAGCTGCTAGAAAAACTCTAGATAGCATTAGATCTGACCTGGGTTCTGTGCAAAATCAGCTAGTTAGCACGATAAATAATATTAGCGTTACTCAAGTAAATGTTAAGTCGGCAGAAAGTCAAATCAGAGATGTCGATTTCGCTGAAGAGAGCGCGAATTTCTCTAAATATAATATATTAGCTCAAAGCGGTAGTTACGCTATGAGTCAAGCTAATGCTGTTCAGCAAAATGTACTTAAATTATTACAATAATATAAGTCGTTTTTTGAGAAACTTTTTTAAGTTATTTGAGTAATTTATTTGAAGTATAGCGCATTTGTAGTCTCGTAAATATAACTCTAAAGTGGTATGTAAGTTCATTTTAGGGTTTGAGCATATTAAACTTACAAAACTCATTTAGAATTTCTAAAGTCCTTTTATCCCCATTTTATGGGGATATTTTGGTATTTTAATCTATAATGCGCTTTATATAAAATATCTCTTTATCTTCGTAGTAAATTTCAAAACCAAACTCTTTATATAAATTTATCGCTTTAAGATTATGCTTCAAAACTTTAGCTTTTATGGTTTTTAAATTTAAAGAATAAGCTAGTTTTATCATCTGATTCATTAGAACTTTCCCTACGCTTTTCGTACCTGGAGTTTTGTATAATCCAAACTCTGCTTGATTAGCGCTTATATCTACAAACGATATTACTGCGATAAAACTCTCATCATCGTATATCATAAAATACGCTTTGTCGTTTCTGAATTTCAAAGAACGCACAAAACTCAAGTGTTCATCAAAATTAAAATTGTTTCTTATGCAAAAAGCAGTAGTTTGTGGATCTGTGCGAGCTTTGAAAACAGCTAAAATTTCATCATTATTTAAATTTATAAAGTTTTTAACCCAGATCATAAATAGTCTTTAAGCGCATGTTTAAACAAAAAGTTCATTGTACGCTTTCTAACATCGTGTTTAGCCCATTAGCATCTAGCCACGCTTCATTTTTATCTGAACTATACTCAAACTCATCATCGACTTTTATGCCTTTTTCAAGAATTAAATTTTGACTGAAATTCGGTTCTGTTAAAAATTGTATAGATGGAGTAATCACATAATGATCGCTAAATTCATAAGTCAAGTGAGCATCGTCTTTGCTTATCATAGTTTCATGTAACTTTTCACCAGGCCTTATCCCGATAACTTTGATGTCTAAATTTGGAGCCAAAGCTTTAGCTAAATCGATCATTTTCATAGATGGAATTTTAGGTATAAATAATTCTCCTCCTTGCATTCTCTCAAAGTTTTTCAGTACGAATTTTACGCCATTTTCAAGAGTGATCCAAAATCTAGTCATTCTTGTATCTGTTATGGGGAGTTCTTTTGCGCCGTTCTTTATCAGTTTTTTAAATAACGGCACGACTGAGCCGCGTGATCCAACCACATTTCCGTAACGAACGACACTAAAACGAGTCGGTTTGCTTCCTGCTATGTTATTTGCAGCGATAAATAGTTTGTCACTTGCAAGTTTTGTCGCTCCGTATAAATTTACTGGATTGCAAGCTTTATCTGTACTAAGAGCGATGACTTTTTGAACACCGCATTCAAGGCTCGAGTTTATAACGTTTTGCGCTCCGCTTATGTTTGTTTTGATACATTCCATAGGATTGTACTCAGCTATAGGAACATGTTTCATAGCAGCAGCGTGAATAACGTAATCCACACCGTTCATCGCAGTTTTAAGGCGTTTTTCATCTCTTACGTCTCCGATAAAGTAGCGCATGCATTTTTGACCAAATTCACTTGCCATTTCGTACTGTTTTAGTTCGTCTCGTGAGTAGATTATTATTTTATTTGGTTTGTAATTTTGTAGCAATATTTGCGTATATTTTTTGCCAAAACTTCCGGTTCCGCCAGTTATCAAAATATTTTTGCCATTAAACATTTTTATTCCTTTATTTCATTATATCAAATTTAGAATTAAATTAAAAAATATCTATTTCAAGGTCGGTTTTTTGGTCGATTTCCAGCCAATTTTTAGGAGCAAATATTGCTTTGGCGTTATCAAATTTGTTTATAATTTCTGTTAAAAAAGATGTCATATATATATTTTTCCAATTTTTAGAATCATAATATCTATTTTTATCAAGATTGTCCCAAACGTCAAAAACACTGCTCAAAAAACTTTTGTTAAATTTAAAAAGTCCTATGTACTGAGCATCTATTTTATCTATATGCGTTACTTTTTTACCAAGCTCTTTTATAAATCCATCTTGTATTTCCATACTTTCAGCGTCGCTTAAAGGGTCGCTAAATCTCTGTTTCCAAAGTTCCAGCCAATTTTTATCCACCATAACAGAAAGTTCGTTTTTGCATGCTTTTAAAAGCTCTATAAACTCATAATCATAAATTATATCCGAGTAGCTTATGATTGTATCATCATCCATAAATTCCCTAGCGCAAAACATTGTATAGGTCATATTTGAACTAGCAAAATCCGTATTTTCATAGAGTTTTACTTTTTTAAAATTTGCATTTAAATAGTTTTTCAAAACTTCAAATTTATACCCTCCAACAACAGCTATATCGTTTATTCCGGCTTTTAAAAACGCGTTTAGTTGATAGCTTATAAGAGGCATATTTTTATATTCTACCAAACATTTTGGCCTATCTTTTGTTAGTTCTTCTAATCTGCTACCGAGTCCTGCTGCAAGAATAATCGCTTTCATTTAAGCTCCTTAAATATTTTAAAAATTTCCTTACTAGCCGCACTTAGAGTCTCTTCTCTCTCAAAATGCCACATGGCGCCGATTATTTTTTTATCGTTATTTATAAATGCTTCTACCGTATTGTCGCTACTTGTTGCGAGTATTTCACCGTTTAAGTTATATTCTATAGCCCAGTTGTGATATGAATTTACTTCAAATTTTTTTCCGTTTCGCCATAAAATTTCATGGACTCCTACGTGATTATCTATTTTTTTAAATTTAGCTCCTAATATATTTGCTAAACTTTGAGCACCTTTGCAAATGCCTAAAATAGGTAAATTTAGTTTCAAACACTCATTTAAAACTATTGTTTCAAACTCATCTCTAGCGGCGTTTATATCGTTTGATATCAAGCTATTTAAGTCATTTCCGCCACTTATTATAACTGCGTCAAGCTCTTTTAAATTCGGAGTTTTTCCATATATAAGCAAATTAGTTTTAAAACCGTTTTGTTCCAAAATAGGGCAAAATCTTAAATCTATAGCTTGCATAGTTTCGCCGTAACTGCTTTTTATAAGTTTTGAAATTACGCCTACTTTCATACTATTATTCTTTTATTCAGACAATCTAGCGTTATAATTTTTGCTTTTTTATATATGTTAAATCTATCCTCGCCGACTCCTATCGCCGCGGGTAACCCGAATTCATTTGATCGTACCGCCATATGCGAGTTTGCTCCTCCATAAGCTGTAATCAGGCCGGCTATTCCTTTACTAAATATAAAGTCATATCCGGGATCGGCTGAATTTATACAGACGATTTTACCGTTTAGATCACTATCATTTATTGAAGCGGTCATTGCTTGTACGCTCTTTTGAGTTATAAAATTTGGCTCATTTTCACCTAGAATAAATTCATAAATATCATCTTTATTGCAAATGAGCGGAGGCAAGTTAAGTGATTTTGTTATTTCAAATTCGGCTTTGTTTTTAGCGATGTTTGATAGTATTAGCTCTTTTGCAGATAAACTCTCAAGAGTCGTATAAAATCCAAGCAGTGTTTTTATATCTAAAAATGCAGCATCATCATTGCTAATTCCTAGTTTTAAAGCGTACTGCTTTATCTCATTTAGTGCAAGGCTGAGTGCTTTAGTAAATATAAACTTAGAACTCTCTCTGCTTGTTATAGCAAGAGCTAAGAACTCAAAAAGTTCGTTGGCGTCTATGTTAAATCCATGCTCTTTAAGCAAGGTATTTAGCGGCTTTGTATTTTTTAATTTAAACGGTTTTTTCTTTGAGACATTTTGGTTTGTTATTTTACTGTTTTTTGTAAAATACTCATCAAAACTCTCATCATATCTAGGGCTCGTGATATCATACGTATTTACTCTAAGATGCCCGTAGATTTTTAAAAAATCATCTTTTGTAAGTAAATTTATATCTCTTGCTAGACTGCTGCTTACCGTGCTAAGCGAGTTCAAGAACTCGTTTTTTTCACATTGCGATATAGCTCCTACTCTAGCTATGGAGTTCAAAACAGAAGTTGCTATAAATGCAGCGCGCGCTATACCGGCAAAACTAAGAGTTCCGTATCTTTTGCATTCTTCAATAAGCCAATAAATTTTATCTATACTTGCTAAATTTGAGCTTTTAAGCTCTTTTACTCTTTTGTCTAGTTCATTTATGCGCTCTAAATCTTTGTAAAATCTACTTTTTGGGCTTATTATATCAATCGTAAGATTTTTTAGAGAGTTTTTGATTTTTGTCTTTTCATCTGCCGAGAAATTATCCATATCTTTAAGTTTTTCATCTATATCGAATTCGTATGAGCTTAAAATAACCTCAAATTCGATTTTATCATGGTTTTGCGGACTGTTTTCTAACTTTTTTAACCAGTGATTTACTAGTTTTTCGCCTAGTTTATCGTCTATACTTTTTGGTAAAAATGAGTTAAAGCTAACTCTTGTATCTATATAGCAAAGTCCTGCAAAATCTATCATTAACGGAAATGAACGTAGATTTTTATAGCCGTAACTGTCTCTACCGTATGCCCAGATATTATCAGTGATAAGCTCCTTATAAAGGCTGATAGCAAGGCGTTTTGGGCGGAGTCCTAGGATTTCGGCCGGATTCCAATCTGGCATAATGCCAAAAATAGTTTTATCTCCTAGCAAATGAGGGCGTTTTAAGCTAAGTTTTTCAAATTTTTTAGCTATCATATCATGGATCAAGGTTAAATCATGCAAATTTTTGCTTTCATTTTTGACTATAGGACGTACTTGCAAAAGATAAAGCTCGTTTTTGCTAAAAGCAATTTCGATATCTATAAAAGCGTTATTATATAGATTTTCAAGTTCGTTTATCAAACAGATTATTTTTTTAAATTTAGGATTTTTGCTTACGTGGGATTTTAATATAACGGCCGTTCTAAAAAGTCCGTCGCCGTTTGTTAAATTTTTACTATCGCCGCTCTCATCATAGCTTATAGTGATGTAATTTGCATAGTTTAAAGCGCTCATGCAAACTGCAAAAAATTCTATATTTTCTAGCATCGGCTGGATAAAAATTTCATCATCATCATTTAAATAGCTAGCTACGTCTAAAAGAGCAGTTTTTAAATTTGAAGCAGTAACGCTTTGGAGAGTTTCAAACTCTCCTGCGTGAGACGAGCTGCTGCTATCTTCTAAACAAGATGAACTTCTTACGATTAATTTTGTGTTAAATTTAGATAAAATTTCATTCATAACAAAATCTAAATTTGACATTATATACTTCTTCTTGTAGATTATAAGCGGAAGTATTTTAGCTGATTTTAAAATCGGTTTTAGGATCTCTAAATTTCTAGCTTTGGTTTGAAATTTCATCTTACTTTTGTTACGCTCCAAGCTCTTGTAGTATAGCGTATGTCAAACTCTTTTGGAAGTTCGCTTCTAAGTTTAGAGCAGATGCGTTCAAATAGTTCGCTTCCTTCTTTTGTTTCTAAATCCCAAAAGCTATTTTTTACGCTTTTCCATGCTAAGATATAGTTTTCTATGCTTTGATGAAAGTAGAAGTCTTGCTCTATGTAAAATATATCTTTAAAAAGCTTAGAATGGGCTTCTAAAATCGGTCTTTGATCTTCACGCCTAACTCCGCCGCTATAATCTTTGATAAAGCTTTTTATAATATCTTGCGCTATTTTTTGTATAGGGTCATTTAGATCTCTGTGATTCCACATGGCGCTCATAACTCCGTCTTTTTTTAGGATTCTGTGTGCTTCTTTTAGTGCTATGTTTCTGTCCATAACATTAAAGCTAGATCCAAAAGTAACCCAATCAAATTTATCTTCCATTAGCGTCGTATCGGTGCCGTTTGCTCTTACCCACGTTACATTTGGCAGACGTTGTTCGCCTATACTTCTCATGGCGTCATTTGGTTCTACTGCAGTCACTTTTAGTCCTATTTCATCTAACATAAGACTTAAATTTCCGCTTCCAGCACCGATATCAGCTACGCTCATATTTCCATACCCCCCCCCATTTCGGCACGCATAAAATGCTAAAATATCAATTGCTTGTTTTGCGTAATTTGGTCTATATGAGTAGAATTCTGCGTGTTTTGTATAATCCCAATTTTGTTCTATTAGATCTTTTTGCATATTTTTTCCTTTTTTTTATTTTTATTTGCTTTAAACTATATTTTAAACTCGTCCAAAGCAGACTGTTTTGATATATGCGGAACATAATACCAAGGGCAAATTTGCCTAAATTTTCATTAATTCCGTTATTTAGTACTTTTTGCTAGATAGGCTTTGATAGTGTATTTTACTTTTAATTCATCTAAGCCTGAGATTTTATCTTCTATCATTTTTAATATCTCATTCCACTTAGACCCCCCCCCAGCTTGCGCTTGTATATCATTTACACTTTGCCAAGCTCCTATATAGCGTTCTTTACTCATATTTTCTATATAAGGCATCGCCATGTACATACAATCTTTGAAATCTTTTGTGCTTTGTATAACTTCTATCCAATTTTTACTGTTTTGAGTGCCTGAGCTAACACGATTTAGATTTGGTAGTATATTTTTTATCTCGCACTCTATCTCATCAAAAACGGTTCCTTTTTCTATCTCTCTAGGATTCCATAGCGCACAAAAATATCCATCTTTTTTAAGTACGCGTTTAAACTCAGGAAGACTAAGAGTAGGGTCGGTCCAGTGAAAACTGCTAGCCATAAATAGTATATCTGCGCTATCGTTTTGTAGCTTTGTATCTTCACCGCTTCCTTTTATCCAAGTTACGTTTTCTACGGTTTTTTGTCCTATATCTCTCATCTCATCGTTTGGCTCTACTGCGACTATTTTTGCTTTTGGCGCTAACTCTTTTAAAATAGCAGTTAATTTTCCTGTTCCGGCTCCTACTTCTGCGATACAAAAATCATCTTTGAAATTCGCACATTTTAATATATTTTTGATAAGTTCATAGTTGTAAGCCGGTCTATTGTGATAGAACTTTGCTACTTCGCTAAAATCTCCTTGTTTCAATACTAATCCTTTAATTTAACGGTTAATTATTTTGTAATTTTTCACTTTTTTGACGTTTTAGTAAAGTTAATATTTTATCTAAATTCGCCTGCAAATTTGAAAAATCTGAACTGTCCAGCGTAATATCGGCATTTGGCTCATCATACTTGATATCTACGCCGACTACGTTTTTTATCTGTTTGCTAAGCGCACCGGTATAAAGCCCTTTTTGATCGCGTTTTACTAGTTCCTCAAATTCACATTTTAAATAAATTTCGATATATTTTTCATCTAAGCGTCGGTTGAAATTATAATTTTGCTCAAACATAGAAATAGCAGTGCAGATTACCGTAAATCCTTGTTTTGATAGCGCATTTGCGAGTCTTGCTTTTTGCATTGCGATTTTGATACGAGAATCTTTATCATAATTAACGCTTCCAAATACCTCTCTAAATTCGTCACCATCTATATAAATGGAGTTTTGCAGTCGATTACGCAACTCTTTTGCCAAAGTCGTTTTTCCGCTGCCTGCTAATCCCATTATCCAGATAATCACCGGTTCTCCTTTGTTTTTTATACTATTTTATGGTTTTATTTTATCAAGTATAAACTGAGCAATAGCTTCACTTGAGTGCCCAAGGTTGTAAATTTCACTATTTCTGTAGTTTAAAATACGCTCCTTCCATTCATCTAAATTTAGATTTTCTATGTTTTGTATCAGTTCATCTGCGGTTCTAGATACTATATGCAAGTTTTTATCTGCCAAACTCAGTGTTTTACCATTTATGGTTTCTATTTCAAATTTATCTCCCATTATATCTGTTGGATAAAATAACAAACAAGGTCTAAGCGTGGTAAACGGAAAACTAAATATGGTTGATGAATAGTCCCCTATAGCGCACATAGATTTTTGTAGAGTTTGGTTGGATATTTTTGGATCGGTATCGTAGGTAAAGTTTTTGCGACCTAAAAAGTGGTTTTTTATTTCTAAATTGTCGCTATTGTTTTCAAAGGTCGGGACAGGGCGAAATATAATTTCATATCCTAAATTTAAAAGTTTGTCCATAACTTCAATGATTTTTTCGTACGCTTTAGAATGTCTAAATAGCACCAAAACACACTTTTGAGGATTATTCGGAATGTATGATTTTATCTGTTCATCAATACTCGGATAGCCTAAGTTTAAAAGTTTAGCTTTGCTATTTAGGGCATTAAAGCATTTGTGATCGCTTTTCATCATCGCCACGTAGTAGCAATCCACTGCACTGCCAAAAGTATCTATACTCTCTTGACTCTCTTGTTTTGAGATATCGCAAATTTTATGCGTGAAAATAAAACTTCTAAGCATGGTAAGATGATGCGAAAATACCATTGCAAATGAGTTTTTATGAGTAAAACATACGTTTTGATAGCTTAGATTTACGCTTGAAAGAACGATTTTAAATTTATAGTATTTTAGAGAGTTGGTCGGTATCAAAATGTTTGAAAGCCCCATAAATCCTTTGTCGTTTTTATAATTTTGTATGTAGCTATTTACTATGAAGATATTTACTTTATTTTTTAACAAAATATCAAAAATACTGCCGTAGTGTCTATTTTTAAATAGCGCTGTAGTAAGGATCGCCACGCTATTTTCTAAGTTTATATTTTCAAATTTTAAAAGTTCATCTGCTATAAACTCAAATCCGTCAGCCCATTTTATATTTAGATTTTCTAAATTTGAAATGAGTTTTTTTCTAACGGCTCTAGTCTTATGTGAGCAACTATCGCAAGCCAAAAGAACAGGGCTATTTTGCTCTATACCCCCCCCCATTGTCTTTTATGAATTTTAAATTTGATTCTAAACTCATAGACTCTTTAAAATCATCCAAAAAAGTATATGAATGGCCTAACAGATCAAGATTGTGAGCGAGCATTTTTGAATGTCCGCCGTTTGGATATATGAAATAGTGCATTTGTCTCCTTTAATCTAATAAATTTTTTCTTAGTTTTAACTGCTTTAGATGATAGTTTTGTATGAATTTATAATTTGTGATAGTCGGATCAATTTATCTCCTTTGAGTGATTTAGTATAAATTCAGCTATAAATTCACTGGAATTTCCTAAATTATATACTTCATTTTGTCTATAATCTTTGATTTTTTCTTTCTCTTGTAAATAGTTTTTATCATTTTTCATATTTTCTAAATACAGTATAATTTCATCAAAATTTGTAGCTTTTAGATGCAAATTTTCATCAAAAAAAGTCTTATTGTTTATGCCTTTAGTAAAGTTTTCTTTAGGCATGAATAAAATTGCTTTTCTAAGAGTTGTAAGCGGATAAGTATGAGCCAAGCTAGAGTGATTAGTTATTATCGTAAAAGATATATTAAATGATTTTATTATATTTTCATTTATGTCTAAAATAAAATTTTTATTATTTGGTTTTGGCAATGAATCGTATTCTTCATTTGGATGCGGTCTGTAAATGACTTTATATCCGAGATCAAGTAGCTTACTGATAAGATCGTTTCTAGCTGGAGTTAGAAAATCGTCTATCCGTGGAGCTACTAAAATCCACTCTTTTAAAATCTCATTATCGCTATATTCATCTAGGTTTTTATCAAGGCTAGGATATCCTGCTTGGATTACCTCATAATCTGCTTTTAAGGCATTTTCTACCATAAAATTTTTCTTACATGAACTAAAAATATAGTTTAAATTTTGCTCTTTATAATATTTTTTATAAAATGCTTCATCGCTATACATGCCAAATACAAATGGAGCAGCGTAAATATGTTCCACGCAAAAATATATACTATTCTTATTAGCTTTTATACCGGCAAAAAGAGTTAGCACATTGGGCAAAAAATCTATAAATTCAAAAAGCCTATAAGGAACTGCGATTTCTATATTTCTACCTTCAAATTTCTCTTTATATGGATATATATAGACGATATTTTTATTTATAAGTTTGTTTTCTAGTAAATATGGTATTTTATAAAGATGTTTATTTTGAGCGAAGGAAATCAAATATACCCCCCCCCATATGTTTTTTGGCATATGCTGTTTATAAAACCCATTTAAACGTTTTCCTAATTCTCTTTTTGTATCGCTTATTATTTTATTCCAAATTTCTTTGTAATGCAGTGAAAATTTGTTATAAAATGCATCTATGGCATTAATTACTTTGCAATTTTTTTTCATTATTTCATTCGCACTTGTATTTTTAAATTGAGAAATTAGATTTGCACAATATAACACTCCGTTTTGGTTTTTAATATTTAGATTGTCTACTTTGGATTTTAAATTTGTATATCCGTCCGAAATGCTGATTAAAATTTCATCATTTGTATCCAATTTAAAATCGCTTAATTTGTGATGTTTTACATTATCATCTATAAAGTTATGCTTGATATCAAATATCGTTAAAATTTCCGCTACGCTTTTACCAAAGCCACCGTATGGGTATATATAAATCAAATTTTCTCCTTATTTTTGATAAAATGTTTTGACAATCCTGACATATTTAACATATCATCATACACGTAAACTTCATCAAAAAATTGTTTCATAAATTCGTAGTTATTTTTGCCTATAAATCCATATGCGTATATCAAAATTCTCATTTTATCTCCTTTATAAATTTGTTATAAACTCAGCTATAAATTTGCTCGAGTTTTTTATATTATATATCTCATCATTTCTATAATCTAAAATTTTCTTTTCCCACTCTTCTAAATTTAGATTTTGCACGGCATCTAAAACTTCATTACCCGTCTTTGCTACTATGTGCAATCTATCGTCGTTAAATTTATATATTTTATTATTTATTTTTTCTTCTAAGCATTTTTGTAAAATGGTATCTGGATAAAATAGTATTGCTGGGCGAAGGTTTGTAATCGGCAAAGTATAGGCAAAAGAAGAATAATCAGTTACGATACATATCATTTTGCTCAGTGTGTCCATAGAAAATTTACTCTGCTTTATGCCTTTGTAATTCATATCTATTGTAAAATTTTCTATGTTTTCAAACTCAGAAGCAAAATCTTGAAATTCTTTATGACCGCAGTCTTGAGGATGGGGTCTAAAATGCAGCTTATATCCTAAATTTAATAGTTTTGAAGCAACTGGTTTTAGCAGATGCAAAACTCTTTTGCTTCTAGTTGCAAGAAGAATAGTGTCTGGCGTCTGTTTTTTAATCGCTTCATAGTTTTTTATATTTTCATCAAGAGGCGGATAACCGGCTTTTATAAATTTATTTGTCTCGTATCCATAAAGCTCTTTAAAATAATCCATGGCCATTTGATAATTTGTTTTTGATGAGACGAGTATGTACGGCATATTCTCGTTTATGTTGAATTTAATAGCGCATTTTTTATATTTGCTATTTATATCATCGTATGCTAAATAACCGTTTGGAAATGTGTATGCATGAGCCATTACGATAATCTTATGATTGAGAGAAAGTAAAATTTTACCATCAGAAGTTTTATTAGTTGTAGATAGTATAATCTGCAAGCTGTTAAGATATTTTATATGTTCAAAAGGCATAGCGAATGTATTGTTTAAAGATTTGTTATTATTTAATTCGTCATAGGTAGAAAAAATATAAACGATATTTAATTTGCCCGATATACTGTTAAGATATAAGCTTGAGTATCGTTTGTCTACCCTTCCATACATATGCAAACCAAGAGTTTTATTTTTAGGATTTGTAGCGCTTTTTATATATGAATTTAGCTCATCCATGATATATATAAAACCATCTTCGCATGCCAAACCAAGGTTTTCCACTTTCGTTCTTAGTTTATCTTTTAGCTCTATAGACTCTTGACAAAGTGAGTCACAAGCTAGAAGTATCGGATTACTCATCGACCCCCCCCCATTGTCTTTTATGAATTTTAAATTTGATTCTAAACTCATAGACTCTTTAAAATCATCCAAAAAAGTATATGAATGGCCTAACAGATCAAGATTGTGAGCGAGCATTTTTGAATGTCCGCCGTTTGGATATATGAAATAATGTTTTGTCATCTGTTTTCCTTGATTTTTCGTGTTATAAACTCAGCTATAAATTTGCTCGAGTTTTGGTAATTATACATTTCATCTTTTATATATTTATCTACTAGACTATTATCAAACTCAAAAGCTTTTCTAGCGGATTTAACCATATCTCCATTATATAAAATATGTAGTCTTTTGTCAAAAAAACTGATATCTTCATATTTTTGCGTCTGTTGTACGCATAAAATAACTGGATTTTTAAACGTTATCGCATACGTATAAGATAGACTCGAAGTATCGCTAAAACAGCAAAAAGTACTATTGGTGAGAGGATTTACGACATTTTTGTTATCGTCATAAAAGAAGTTTGGATGATTTTCTAATTCTTTTTTTAAATTTAAAAACTCTTTGTCAAAAATTTGAGCAGGATGAGGTCGCAAAATAACTTGAAATTTATTTAATAATTTTTCTACCTGCACTTTAAATGTATATAAAAATTCTGTATTATTTATAGCCAAGAGTATTTTATTTTTTGGATCTTGAGTTTTTGAATTTAAGTTGGGTAATAGATCAAACATAGGATATCCGGCTTTTAAACATCGATTTTTAAAAGCAGTTTTTAGAATTTTATAGTTAGATTTTGTGCTTGCGCAGACAATCAGATTGTTATTTCTAGCTAGTTTGTTAAAAAAATGTTCATCAAGAGGTCGTTTTCTCTGCGCCAAACTAGCAATCGGGTATATAAAAGCATGTGGAACTATGAGCTTTTTATGTGAACTTTTCAGTGACATACAAACCGTGTGGGTAGATATGAAAATTTTGCAGATATTCGTATTTAACATATAGTAAAACGGTGCTATAATCGGGTTTAAATTTTTAAACATACCCCCCCCCGAAGCGTCATTTTCATCTACAAAATAAGCTATTTTCAACCCGTTTTGTTTCATAAATTTATCTATATTGCCAAGATGTTTCGAGTTCGCAAACGAGCTTAAAAAATATATGACGTCCGGTTTTTCGCCTAGCATTTTTATATAGTAGCTGCTTAGTTTTGAGACCAAGCTTTCTAAGTTTGCATCTAGCATTTTATATGCATTTGATCTATTTTTAAAAAACGAGATAAAAAATAGGGCAAGTCGTAAAACGCTTGATTTCAGCAGATAATTAATATCATTTAGCTCATTTAAATTTAAAATTTTATTAAAAAATGAGCTTATAAATGTTGTAAAATCATATCTTTTAAAGCCTTTTGCATTATCAAAAAGCTTTTTAAAAAGAACTTTATCAAAACAAGATATCAATATAAAGCTGTTTTTATTAGGTGAGATTTTACTTATCTCGTGACCTGGTATATTGTCATCCAAAATACTTATAAATTCAGCTTTTAAACCATATTTATCTATAAGCTCAGTGAGTATATATTTAGCATAAAAAGCATCTTCATTGTTTGGATAGATGTAAATTTTATTCAATAGTTAAACCTTCTATCTCTTTTGCGATTGCTTCTGAGCTTTTTCCAAGATTATAAATTACCGTTTTTAGATAGTTTTTTATCTTTTTGGTATCGGCATATTTTGCTTCTTGAACGGCTTTTAATCCAGTATCTAGATCATACGCTATTAAATGCAAATTTTTATTATAAAATGGATTGCTTGATTTTAAGTAATATTTTTTTGGATCAAAGATTAAAGCTGGTCTATTTGTGGCAAATGCGAATGTAAATAGCATCGATCCATAATCGCTAATTAGTAAAAAACAGTTTAGTAATTCATCCATATCTACAACGTCTTTACGGTCTATTATAAAATTAGTATATTTTTTAAATTTTGATATAAAATTTGTATTTAGATTATTACTAATGTGTTGTGGTTTGGGTCGGAATATTATAGTTTCGTTGTTGTCTAATAGACTTTTTATGAGAGGCTCTATGCTTTCATATATAAGCGCATTGTTATCTATGCTTAAAAATATATTTTTAGGATTTTTCGGTATATTTTTTATCTGAGATAATTTACAATCCAAACTCGGATACCCAACTTTAGCTAGTTTAACCTTGTATTTATCAAGCCCGTACTTTTTTAAATATTCTAAAGCTATAGTGCTGCTGATGCTTAATGTACATTCAAGTTTTTTAAAACATTCCGGGTTCATTCCGCTCAAAAAAGCATGACTGATAAAGAACTTTTTTGAGTTACCTCTTGTAAATACTCCTGCACTTGGCGTTACAAAAACTTTACAAATCGATAAATGATGCAGTATATGCCACGGCAAACAAACTTTAGGATTTAAACTTTTGTACTCATCCGGACAGCTTCCATCAATGCTGCTTATGCAGTAAATTATTTTTAAATTTAATTTATTTATATTGTCAGCGATACCATAAGTATGGCTTTTGTAATCTCTTTTGTGATATAAAATTCCCACGTCAAATATCTTTTTACCCATTTTATTTATGTAGTGGCTGTTTATTTTATTTAAGGCATTATCGCAAATATGCATAAGTTTTTTAAATTTAGGCTTTTTGGGCTGGAAAATTTCACTAAAGAATAGGCTTATTTGTAGGGCTTTATTAAACGCTAAATCCTCATCTTTATAGTCATCTATATTATCTTTTTTAAGGGTACTTAAGAGAAGTTTTATTGTAAATAGATGCGCATTTTTCAAATTTATATTTTTCAAATTCGGTTTTTTATCTATATATAGTATAAAAGCTGTTTTATCTATAATTTCACTAGATTTATTTATATATCCCAGCAATATTATATTATTATAAATATCGCTAAGCCATTTTAAGACATAATGTAGATTTTGTTCATAATATCCGTTTTTGTAGATATAGACTTTTATAGCCATATAATCCCTATTTTACCGTCATCTTTACTATTTTTATTTTGTTTTATAACATCCCATGCTCTAGTCATATTTCTATTATAATTTATATCATCGAATGCTATTACTGAGCCTTCATTCATAAATGGTAAAATTTGTTCAAAATACCCTATAGTAGCATTTTTATCGTGATGACCATCTATAAATGCAAAGTCTATTTTGTCTATTTTTAGAAGCAGTTTAGGCAAAGTGTCGCTAAATTTACCTACAACTATTTTTATATCGTTAAATTTAAAAAAATCAAAGTTTTCTTTAGCAAAATTCGCTAAGTTCAGATCTCCTTCAAGAGTATAAATACTTGCTTTATTAAACGCAGCTTTAAATAAAATACTAGAAAATCCAAGACAGCATCCAAGCTCCAAAATGATCTTTGGTTTTAAATCTCTAATTGTGTCAAAAAGCAGTTTTGCATTCTCATTTTTTACACCGATATATGCAAAATCTTTTAGTGTTTTTGTGCATTTCACACCTATATCCATCATTTCAGGACTTCTATTTTCATCTCTTGCCCCGGCACCATAATCATTAAACACAAACTCATCGGCGCGAACAAAAAGCTCGTCTCTCCTAGCATTTATTTGTTGCAAAATATCTTCAAATAGAGTCATCTAAAATAGCCTTTGAAATTTGATCTATATTGAATTGCATATCACCAAATATCGCCTTAGATGTTTCATTTCTTTTAGACGTTATGCTAAGTGCGATATTTACTAGTTCATTTACCGAATCCGCTTTTTGCATAAGACCCTTATCCATCAGCCATTTATCGTAGTGGCTTATAAAACTTCTAGTTGATATCGTAGGCGTTCCAAAGTAGCAGCTTTCTGAGTTAAGTGTTCCGCCTCCGCCTATGAAAAGATCACTAAATGCCAGCAGATGCTGAACTTCTATCTTTTTATCGATCACGCAAGCATACGGAAACATATCTTTTAAAGGCAGACTTTCGTAACGGGGAATTATAATTATATTTGCATTTATTTTATCTTTTATACTATCTAATCCGTCATAAAGTATAGGAAATTTTGCTTTTACATATGATGCTTTAAACTCCTCTTCTCTTACTACGATAGTTGGTAAATTTATATCAAGTCCATGCGAATTTAAAAAATTATCAAAAAATTCTCTATCTGGCTTAAAATCTTTTAACCACGCTACGACATCTAAAAACGGATATTCAAAAATCTGTTTATCCTCAAGCCCAAATCGCAAAAATATCTCGTTTGGTACCATAAATGGACGAAATGCACGATTTGATAGAGGTAAAGTAAGACGAGCTTGAGGAAGAGCTTTTGTAAAGTCTGTGTTATAGTCAGATAGCGGAATATCATAAAAATTTATTATCGGAATACCAAGCCCAAATGCTACGCGGTTAGCATCTACGCTACAAAGGCAGACTAATTTTTCTATATTTTTCTCTGCTATAAACTCCATAAGTTCATTTTGCCTATTTAAACTAGCTTTTAGTTTTCCATGCAGACTTTCACCACCAAAGCCTCCTCGATTTGTGAATTTAATACCATGCAGCCTTAAAAGTGCCGCTACTTCATCATATCCCAAACTTTCTCTAGCGGTGATTAATACTTCGCGCCCCATGCTTTCAAATTTTTTTATAAGCGGTTTAAAAAACATAACCGATTTTGGAGTAACAAGATCAAACCATATCATATTTTGTACCTTTTTTTTAGCCAAATAGCAAGATGTAAAAGTGTCCATAAATGCTGTTTAAATCTACCGCCAATGGCTTTTTGGTAGAGTATTTTAACAAAATCTTCATTAAATAAAGGTATAAATTTATTTATGCTTAAAATTTCATTTACTATATTATCACCCATTTCGTCTATTACCCACTCTATAAATGGAGAGCTAAAACCTTTTTTCTTGCGTTCTATAGTCTCTTTTGGAAGATAATTGTATGCGATAGATTTTAGAATTTCTTTATTTGTTGTTTTAAATTTGATCCTATCTGGTATGCTAAGACTAAATTTGACTAAGTTTATATCGAGAAACGGTGAGCGAATTTCAAGAGAATTTGCCATGCTGGCTCGATCGATTTTAGTAGTTAAAACCTCACTAACCCATATTTTAAAATCAATATAACTCATCTGTTTTAGACCATCATAGCCGTTTTTATAATAAGAAAGTTGTTCGTAAATAGTTTGATTTTTCAACAAGTTTTCTTTTTGGTATTTCGTAAAAACCTCTCCGGCTGAGCCGTAAATAGGCAAGTTTAACTCTTTTCTGCGCAGGTATTCATAATCTTTACTGATAAGCGGATAACTCTCTTTGTTGAGATTTTTTTGGTAAAACTCAAGAACTCTAAAATATAGATCATATCCCATAAAACACTCATCGCTACCCTCGCCACTCAATGCTACTTTGTATCCATTTTCATGTATTTTTTTGCTCAAAAAATATGTCGGGATAGTCGCAGAGTCAGCCAAAGGCTCATCAACAAAATCGTAAAATTTCTCAAATATATCAAAAAAATCTTTTTTCCCAAGCTCGATTCTATGATGATTAGAACCTATATATTTGGCTACGTTATTTGCCCAGCTTGTCTCATCGTAAGTCTTGTACTCATTAAATCCAAGGCTAAATGTATCAAAATTATTGCCGTACTCTTTTGCATATAGAGCACATAGAAGTGAGCTATCAAGTCCTCCTGAGAGCAAAAACGATACAGGAACATCACTTCTAAGTCGAATTTCAAGTGAAGTTTTAAGTAAATTTAAAACTTTATTTTTAGCTTCATCAAAATTTATATTTTGCGTTTTAATGTCATCTAACGTTTCAAATTTATAACTATTTAACTCGCCGTTTTTGTATGTAAATGCGCTTCCTGCTTCTATCTTAAATATATTTTTATAAAAAGTTTGTGTTTTAGTTGGACTCATAAAACTAAGATAGCTATCAATCGCATCCAAATTTGGCTCCGGAGTAAAATCAAGCAGTTCTAAAATAGCATTTATACGGCTGGAAAATATAAAATTCCCGCCATAATTATAATAAAACAGAGGTTTTTTACCGAATGTATCTCTGGCACCAAAAAAGCTATTATCGCGCTCATCGTATATCACAAAAGCAAACATTCCATTTAGTTTATTTAAAAATCCTTTTCCATACTTTTGATACATATGAAGCAAGATTTGCGTATCGCTTGTAATACTTATATTTTCACTATTTGCCAATTCTTTGTAGTTGTAAATTTCACCGTTAAAAACTATGGTTAAGTTATCTTTTTTCATCGGCTGAGATCCGCAAGAGCTAAGGTCGATTATACTAAGTCTTGTGTGACCTAAAGTAGCATTTTTTGCTCTGTAAATTCCGCTGTTATCAGGACCTCTGTCTTTGAGTAAATTCAGAGCCTTTTGCAAGTTTTTGTTTTTAGAATTTATACCGATTATTCCGCACATTTTAAGACTTTGGCTATTAAATTTTCGTATTGTTGCATTGTAGTTTTTATATCGAATTCCTTTACTTTTTCCCACTGTTTAGTTTCTAAATCGTTTAAAATTTGAGGCGAGTTTAAAATTTCTTTTAATTTTAATGATAATGCAGCTATATCGCCTTTTTTTATCAAATCATTTTTATCAAATATCTCATCTGCGCCGTCATAATCATACGCCAAAACGGCTTTTTTTGCAGCCATTATCTCTAAAACCGAGTTTGAAAATCCTTCATAATAGCTTGGCATTATCGCCATTTTGCACTCATTTATGTAGTCTTTTGGGTTGATAAAACCTGTTAATTTCACTCTGTTTTCTAAATTTAGACTTTGGATTAAGCTTTGCAGCTCTAGCTTTAGTACACCGTCACCTATTATAAAAAGGTCCTCTTTTATATCGTCTTTTATGAGTGAGTAAGCTTTTATAAGATCTTTTTGACCTTTTTGAGGATGTAGACGACCTAAGTTTATGATGAAGTTCTTCTTAGGATTGTTTATTTTTGGATTTATAGTAATTCCATTGTAAATATGATAAGCTTTTATACCTAAATCCATCAACTCTTTTTGTATAAATTTGCTTACGCATATGACATAATCGGCATTTGAATAGAGATTTTTTATATTTTTTATATAGAAATTTTTATCTAAAAGATGAATTTTGTTGTCATAATTACCTGAAAAACTAACTCTCGAAGAGATAACCTTTTTGCATTTAAATTTAGTTTTTAAAGCGATTATATTATTATAATCCTCAAATGATATAAGCAAATCCGGTTTTAATTTTGATAGTATTTTATCAAGTTCATTGGTTCTGTATTCAATAAGCCACTGCCCGATACTAGACTTATTAATATCTATTTTTACGCTATTTATCTTTAAAATATTTTCAAATTTATAAAATTCGTCTTTGTCGCTTTCGCATAAAATAATAACTATTTTAAATATATTTTTAAAATGATTCGCTAATGTTATAACCGATTTTTGAACGCCTCCAGCACTTAGATTTTGCGTAAATATAGCTACGGTTCTCATATGCCGCAAACCGCATAAATTTCGGCCGAATTTCTTGGAAGCAGTGAGCTAAGTGAGCTTAAGGCATCTTTAAATTCCGGCTTAAATGCTGTAAGTTGAGAATCGGTAAGCGGTTTTAGCTGTACTCCTTCCATACTGATTAGTTTTAACCCTGATTTTAAAATATCGCTTTTTAAAGTATCAAAGTCATACACTTTTTCATGGCCGCTTGAAATATCGTTTTCATTGAATTCATAAGGAGAATTTAAAAAACCCATTTTTACACCGATTAGCCTATGTAAGGAAAGCGCATTTGGAACTACAATGTGTAAAAATCCATCCGAACTTAGCCAATTTTTAATGATAGATAGCAGCTCACTACCATCTTTTATATGTTCTAAACTATCAGTGAGTAGTATATCGCTATATAAATTTTGCGGCTTGAAATCTTGCCAAAGAGATTTTATAAATTTAGCTTTTTTAAGATACGGATCTTCTTCTATCAGATGTGAAATTTTGTCATTCATATCCACTATATCGAGATTTTCACTCCATCTAGCCAAGATCGCCGATGTAGCAGCTCCGTCACTGCCTAGCTCTAGAACATTTTTGCCCTTGAAGTTTTTTAGTATCATTTCATAGGCGTATTTTTTTGTACGTAAGTACTCGCAGTAGGCGGGTCTTGAGCTATGTTTTTTCATATATTCGGTGATGCAAATTTCTAAAATTTCTCTTTTATCCACTACTTTTCCTTTAACTTTTCTAATATAAAATTCGCTATAAACTCACTTGAATGCCCGAGATTATAAACACTTTTATCACGGTAAATTTCTAAACTTTTTTCATTGCTACTTTGCATAAGATCCGCTATATTTTCCACTAAGCTCTCTTTAGTAAAGCATTCTATTTGATAAGAAGTATCTGGCCAGCTCACGCTATACCCCCCCCCATTAAAATATCTGCCAAATGGAGCAAAAATAACACTTTTTCTAAGATATGTTAGAGAAAAAGTGTGAGATATGCTAGATAGATCGCTTACTAAAACTTTTGTTTTGTTTAGAATATCGTAATTTGTCATATCGTCTATTAACAGATTAAATTTTAATTTTAATTTATTCAGCTTTTGCATCATATTATGATTTTTATAGTATGCGTGATATCGGAGCGCAACTTTTAAATTTCGCTTTTTGAGATCATTTAAAATCCATTCCAGGTCGCTATGATTTAATAAATCATCTAAAAAACTATAAGCGAATAGAACTATATCTGCATTTTTGCTTGTTTTTTTATTTGCAATATTAAAATCAAGACTAGGATATCCGGCTTTTACTACTTTTTGTAATTGGTCAAAACTATCATTTAAATTATCTTTTAAAATCTCATTTTCCAAATTTGAGCTAATAAATATATAATCCAAATCTCTAAAATATACGTTTTGTATATACTGTTTATAGCTATCGTTACTTCTGAAAAATCTAGTTGCTACTAAAAATGGGTGAAAAGAGTGTGGTAAAAATGCTACAGTACTTTTATAAGTGCGAAAACTAGGGTAGTTGAGAGTAAGTATAAAGTCGCTATTTGATACTAGTTCAGTAAGTACGCTAGGCACTATTAGACCGTTTTTTATGGAGTCTTTATTTGTTTCGTAATCTTTTTGCGAGTTAAATATATATAAAATATCTATGAATTTATTATCAATATTTCCTAGATGCTTGTTTTTTTTGCTAAAGCATAAATTTATACTTAGTTTTCTTTTTGGTAAAGGAGATTTGAAAGATTTAAATTTGGAGTCAAAACTTGTATGTAAAATCGTCAATATTTGATTATTTAAAAACATTGAGTAAGTTATGTAAAACTCGTCAAATAGTGTTATAACAGGATTTGGCTTGAGTTTGATAATGTTTTGCTCTTCTATAAACTCAAGCTTCGTATTTTTAAGATTATTTGCTATAAATTTGGCAAAATACAAAAAAGCGTTTTCGTAGTTTGTTATACCACATTTTTTTACGTTTTTTTCTAAAATATCATATATTTCACCATTGCAAATTAATAAAAGATTATCTTTTATATTTTTTTGCATAGATATTAAGCTAGTTTTTGGATCGCTATCATCAATAGCTGTAAACTCAAACTCAAATTCTTTCAGCATTGAAATTAATTTTTTAGTGTAGTAACCGTTGGGATATATATAGATCATTTAAATATTCCTAACAGTGTTTTTTCAAAGTTTTCTATACTAAATTTAGTTAAATTAGGATTAAATTTAGTAGAGTTTTCATTTAATTTTCTTATAGAGTTGCTAAGAGATGTTATATCTTTACACGGCACATAGCAGGCATCTAAATTGTAAATTTCTCTATTTTGCGGGATATCGCTAAGAATAGCTGGAACACCAAGCGCGTAGCTTTCTAAAACGGAGTTTGATGAGCCTTCAAATAGACTTGTTTGAATGAAAAATTTTGCATTTGCAAGATATGTTATTACGTTTTTTTTGTATCCTAAAAATTCTATATTCGCTCCTTTGGCTAGTTCTAATAGAGAATTTTTCAGATCGCCTTCTCCAAGAATTATCAATTTTAGGTCTTTACAGTTTGCTTTTTTAAATGCTTTTATCATAGTTTCGTAGTCTTTTTCTTTGCTTAATCTTCCTACTGCTAAAGCGTAATTTTTATTTAAATTTAGATTGTTTTCTATATGTTTTGGTAATATTATAGGATTATTGAGTAATAATGGGTTTTTTATCCCAAATTCAAGTAGTTCTTTTTGACATTCGATACTGTTTGCTACTACTTTATCTGCTCTAGAAAGGCTGAGTTTAGCTAAGTCTAAATTTAGCTCTTTCAAAGCAAAGCTTTGAGATATGAAAGAGAGCTTGTTACGCACAAAACAGATCAGTTTTTGGTCTGTTTTGTGCGTAACAAGCTCTCTTGACTCAAGAGCTTGCTTCGCATTTGCGTTTTTGCTAACGCAAAAACAGTTTAGTTCAATAGCCAATGCAACATAATAAGTTGTGATAAAATCTATAAATGTACAAACTATATCAAATTCACGCATCAAATTTCTTAATTTTTCTAATATAATAAATGAGTTCGGAAGTAGTTTATCATCTTCATTTAATACGTAATGCACTCTAAACTCGCTAAAATCAAGCTCTTCATTTGATCGTTTGAGTACTATTAGTTCAGTTTCAAATCCATTTTTTTTAAGTGTTTGCATAGCGATTTTTAGTACTTTTTGAGCGCCGCCTCCACCTTTTATAAGGTCGATTACAAATAGCACTTTTTTGCCGTTTTTTATCATATGTTCCACCTTTTTTTCCACATCAAAAATAGTAAAATATGCCAAATTTTAGCAAAATTTACTCTCTTTTTATCTCTAAAATCTTGAACTAAATTTAAAATATATTGCTTATCAAAAAAATCTTGATTTGTTAAATATTCATCTAAAAGATATCCCAAATCAGTATGAAACCACTCTTCAATAGGAAGAGCAAATCCCATTTTTGGTCTCATTACAAGCTCTTTTGGAAGATGTTTTAAAAGATATGCTTTAAATAAAGCTTTATTTTTACGTAAATTAGGATCTGCTTTTATCATAAAATCCACAAATTTATAGCTCAAAAGCGGCTCTCTCACTTCTAAGCTCACGCTCATTGCCGCGCGATCGGTTTTAACAAAAATATCATCACTTAAATATGTTGAAATATCACTAAAACTCATACTTTCATATTCATTTTCTAGTTCAAACTCACTTAGGTTGGGTTCATTTGAAATTCCTAAAAGTTTTGCTTCGTCATTTTTAAAATGTCTAAATTCAAGAGCATATAATTCCATGAATTTATTGGTTTTAAAACTATCTTTAATACGGTAATATCTGTCCACACCTAATGTTTTTGAATTTAACTCAAATGCTTTTTTTAAAAGAGGGTAGGGCAAATTTAAAAATATATGTTTTAAAAACGAGAATTTTTTATAAAATTTATATCGTTGATAATTTAAATCATACCTTGCATAGCCAAAGTTTATCTCATCTCCGCCATCGCTAGATAGCGCAACCTTTGATAAACTCCTTGCTTTTTGGCATAAAAATAGAGTAGGTATCGCCGAACTATCTCCAAAAGGCTCATCATATACGCTTGGTAGTTGTAAAATTATATCTTTGGCGATTTTTGGAGTAAGAGTGTAATTTATGTGCTCCAAACCTAAGTTTTTTGCAACTGCGGCAGCATAATCGCTCTCATTGAATTTATCGGATTCAAATCCTATTGAAATAGTTTTAAACTTAAATCCGTTTTTAGCCAACACCGTAGCCGTAACACTACTATCAAGACCACCGCTTAAAAATGAGCTAAACTCGACGTCGCTTATTGTTCGTGATATGATGCTGTTTTCTAGTTCATTTTCAAATTTAGTTAAATCGACACTTTTTTTAGTATTGAATTTAGATCGCAAGTCGTAGTATTTTGTGATTTTTAACTCTTTTTTTACGTTGGAAAACTCTAAGAAATGTGCAGGGGGCAGCTTTTTTATAAATTTAAAAATACTTTGTTCGCCTGGCATATATCCTGAGTTTAGATAGTGTGAGAAAGCTGTTTGATCTATACTTTTATCAAAGTTATCGTAAGCAAAAAATGCTTTTAACTCACTTGCAAATATAAATTTATCATCTTTAAAATAGTAATAAAGAGGTTTCACGCCTAGTCTGTCTCTAGCTAGAAATATGCTTTTTTCAAATTTGTCATAAATACAAAATGCAAACATTCCATCAAGTTTATCTAAGCAACTTTTACCCCATTTGCTATATGCTGCTAGCAAAACCAATGTGTCGCTGTTTTTAAATTTATCATCTAATTCAAGATCTCGCGCGATCTCTTTGTAATTGTAAATTTCTCCGTTAAAACAGAGTACGAAACGCTCATTTTGCACCGGTTGATCTGCATTATGGCTAAGGTCTATTATGGCTAATCTATTATGAGAAAGTGCAAAATTTTGATCAAAATAAAACCTAGCTTCATTTTCACCGCCATTTCTTAAGGCATAGGCAATTTGTTTGATCTTGTCTTTTAAATCTGTAGCAAAACCGCCCGCTATTCTACACATTTTTACTCTTAAATACAAACTCATTGCAGCCGGTTCCTACTTGTTTTAGATACACAAAATATTTATAAAAAAAGCTTTTTGGATAGATCGGCTCACGGTATTTTGTAGGAGCAAATTTTGTGCATTCAAAACCTAGTTTACCCCAAAAATCATTAATTTCATTAGCAGTTGCGGGCTCATAAGGATATCCGCCCAACCAGTCGATAACATCTGTAATTTTATGCATTCCTCTGCTTTTGTCTTTCATATTTAGTCCGCGTCCTTTTCTGATATCTTCAAATGTTAAAAATATCGTATAAGCGCTTACCATAAGGAATTTCATAATTATATTCGTACTATTATAAAATTTTTTTATTTTTAACCAAAAAGGACTAGCTTCTGTTTTATTATAAATTGCTATGTATGCCATACCCCCCCCCTA
Organism: Campylobacter sp. TJR-1; assembly: GCF_032840035.1. Lineage (NCBI taxonomy): Bacteria > Pseudomonadati > Campylobacterota > Epsilonproteobacteria > Campylobacterales > Campylobacteraceae > Campylobacter > Campylobacter sp. TJR-1. Next base: position 39,993 of record NZ_JAWIZX010000005.1, read on the forward strand.
ATTTGGCTAAGTTTGCAGCATTTAACATAGCCGAGTTTAGATCATCGGTATGATGTAAAACTCCCCATGAATATACTATAATTTGTTCATTTTTTAATGCTAATTCTAAATTTTTTAAAAAATTTAAATCCAAAATGGAGCCTTGTAAAATATCCCAATTTGTGCTATCGGGAGCAAATTTTTGCTTACATAAATTTGCTGCTTGTACTGAGTTAAGGTCCATGTCAAAACTTATAACTTTTTTTGCCCCCAACCTTAATGCGCAAAGTGAAAACAGACCGCTTCCGCATCCGATATCTATAAAAATTTTATTTTTAAATTCGCTATTAGAAATAAATTTAGTTAGTGAATTTGATGCGTTTTGGATAATATCCTCATTTAATATATATTTTACATATCTAAGCCAGTTTTTTCCAAATGAAAACGTTTTTTTCATAGTGAATCATCCTTTTCGTGCAGAGTTAAAACTTTGCCTTTGTATGGTTGCAGATTGTTTATTAAATCGCTCATGAGTTTCGGTTTTCCGGTAGCTATAAATACAAAATCCGGCTCTAAACCGCTTTTCAAAAATTCAGCGCAACTCATGGAATTAGCGTCATCTATAAATCCCAAGCACTCCAAACCTTGTTTTATAAACTGCTCTTTTATCTGTTTCCCCCATTCGTTTTGGCAGTATATCATAAATGTTTTTGAGTTTTTTATAATGTCATTTCTTTCCTCGTATGTGTATAATTTTGAGTTTAATTTATGATATGTTTCGTCAAATGAGGGTTGAAATTCTAAAGCAAATTCATTTGCTACTTTTTTTGCATTTTGCATAAAATTATCTGTATCTTTAAAATCAATTAAAATTTTATCTAGTACATCTTTGCTTGAATAATTTGTAAGACCTGTTAAAAATTGACTTTTATCTTCAAAAATTTGATTCCAAAATCTTATAAAATCATTTTTATTAAAAATATTATTATATATGGCATTTTTCATACATAAACTAGCTATTGCAATAATCCAATTAAATATGTTTGTATATTTTCTTCTATTTCCCGCATGAGATTCAAATATGTATTTTGCGCCGTTTGCATATCCAAATGTTGCAAATCTATAATATTTATGATATGGTACCTCGCAAACTTCTCCGTTTTGTATCTTATAAAAGTCGTTTCTTATATAAAAATCCGTTTTTACTACTATGCTTACCTTGAGTTTTAAAAAATTTATATCATCTGCTTGTAAATTTGAAAAGAAATTTTTACTATAAGTATTTGGCTCATAAGTAACGATTCCACCATAACTATAGGCAGAATCAACGGATATGATATCTGGATCAAATTTAATTAACTTCGAGCATCTGAACAAAAAATTATCGCTTATATAATCATCATCTGCTATACCTATTATATAATCATATTTGTGTAATTTATTTTTTACAATAAAATTCATCAATATAACACCTTGGGAATGGTTCTTTTCAAATCTTATATATTTAAATCTGCTATCTTTGGTATATTCTTTGACTATTTCACTTGTATCATCGTTAGAGCAGTCATCTAAAATTAAAACTTCGTATTGAGTAAATGTTTGAGCTAATATGCTATTTAAACATCGTTTTAGAACACCGGATCTGTTATAAGTAGAAACTAAAATGGAGAACATTTACATACCTTTATTTATTATATCTATAATTTTATATAAATTTATATTTTCCATGCAAAATTTATCTTCATCGCATAATTTTTTATAGCATGGCATTAATGGGCATTTGTATTCTGGTAAAATAACTGTACATCCGCTATAAAAAAATATATCTTTATATCCTGTAGGCCCAAACAGAGCTATTACTCTTTTGTCTAATGCCATAGCTATGTGCATTCCAAGGCTATCTTGCGTTATGATAGTTTCGCATGAGTTTATCCATTCAATATACTCTTTTAAATTTTCTTTTCCTTCTTGCCAGGAAAAATTTATATTTAGCTTATTAAGAATATTTGCTAATTCATTCCATTTTATTAAACTCATAGCTTTTGTCGGCCATTTACTACCTACTAAATAATTAAGCCCAACTTCGTGCAAAATACCATTTTTTGGTTTATAACCAAGATTATACTTTTGGTTTTGCCATTTTAAACCAAGCATATCAAATATAAGTTCCTGCCAAACTCTGCAGCTACCGCTTTCTTTTATATATTTTAAAATTTTATCGTTTTTCGGACTTATATTTAAGCAGTTATTTTCTTTGATAAATCCAACTATTTGTTTAGATTTTATACGTTTTAGCAGCTCAAAAATTTCATCGAATTTCTCCAAATTTATAACCACATCAAACTCGCCGCTAAATTTATCATTATAAATTATTGTTTCACTTAAAAATTTAGCGCCGTTTATAAGCGTAAAAGCCTCTTGGCTAGTTAGCCAACTGATCTTTGCATTATTATATTTTTGATGCAGAGCTTCTATGATAGGAGTTGCTCTTAGCACGTCTCCTAAACTAACCACGCGCGAATTGTCGTCTATAAATGTTTCTGAGTACCCAAGCTTTATGATAAGAATTTTCATAAGCTTACTTTATGTGTTAATTTTTTTTCCATATATTAGTATACTTTAATTTCAATTAAAAATTTATAGTATATCGTTCAATAGATATATTTTTTAATGTTTTAGTCTGATTATTTCATCTATAAAATTTGCTATTTTTTTAGACGTACTGTCTTGAGAGTCTATATCGTTATAAATATTTTTGGATCTAAAAGACGATATATCGCTTTTAAAGATATCTTGATTATTGTATATTTTTTTTATTAATTCAATACATTCGCTTGGATTTTTGGCATGAATTTGAATAGGATTTCTTACAATTTCATCAATATTTTGATAAAAATTAGACTCATCATCTATATATATGATAGCTGGTTTTAGCGTTGTAAGCGGAAATGTGTGAGCCATGGAACTCACATCTGATATTATAGTCGTAACTTTTGATTTTAGTTCATTTGAGAATTTTACAGTACTATCAAATATAAAATTTCTATCATTTTCATACTTATTTTTAATATATATTGAAATACTATGTTCTTTTAAAACAGGATGAGGTCTAAAATATACCTCTATATCTTTTTGCAAAAGAGCGTCTATAAGTTTGATAATGGAATTTGGATTTTCATATGTAATGATGTTGAACGATAATAATACGACTTTTTTCTCTGTTTTTTTGAAATCTCCGTAAGATAATATGCTTTGTTCTAGACTCGGATTTCCAAACTTAAGTAGCTTGTGTGACATATCTTCGCTTCCAAATATCTCTTTTGAGAGATTTTGTATATAATCATAGTCTTGTTTTGATGAAATGACTATAAAGTCGGAGTTCATAATATACCTAAATGATTGTAATTTGTACAATTTTAAGTTTATGAATTTATTATCATATAAAGAGATAGTGTGTTCTATAAAAATAGTAGTTACATCCGGAGAAAATATTTCAGCATTTTCTTGTATGGCTATGCTAAATGAATTTAGATATTTAAATATCTCTCTTTCATAAAGCCACACTACCCATTCGTTTTGTATTTGATCTTTTGAGTCGTTAATTTGTTGTTCGCTAGAAGCAAAGAAAAATAGCTTATACCCCCCCCCTACGTAAATAAGCAAGTACATTTCCTCGGTGTTTATTTCCGGCAGGACCTGCTAATATTACCCCGATATTTTTATTCATAGGGCTAATTGCAAGTATAAATTTATTTAAAATATCAGCCGCAAATTTTATTCCATTTGTATATTTCAAATCAAATTTAGTGCATTTTTTTGCTATATCAAAGTAGTATTTTTGCGATGATATGAGAACTATTCCATCTTGCATTTCTTTATGGTTGTTCTTTACAAATTCATCATTTACTTCTATAAATTCTTTATCAAAACCTGTTTTTTCAAGTATTCTTTTTATATCTTGTCCAACTTTACCGTTTGGGTATATGTAATGTTTCATATATTTTTTGTTCTCTTTAATTTGAAAATTTATCTTTAAATTTATAAACTATTTCTTGCTTTGAATATATTTTTTTATTTTTTTTCTGCTTCCATAATGAAATTCTTTCTAGGCTATCTTCATCATAATTTGTTAAAGTATTATAATAATTTTCTTTATTATAATACTTTTTAAATAACGGATGACCATTTTTTACAAAAGCTGCATTTGACTTAGTAAATGGCATGCTAACTAATTCATTTATAGTGTGATACTTTAATCCTGATTTTTTGCATTGTTCAATACCGCTTTTTATTATATTTTTGTCATATGATGTTATAAAAACAGCTCTGTTATCTTTTATGCTAGATATTTTGCTATATATCTCATTCTTATCATCGCAAATAATATAGTTATTGAAGTAGGTACTAAATATTTGACTATGATTCCCACCCGGATATAGAGCTATTTTATCATATTTTTGTTTTATTTTATCTGCTATATCGTCTTTTATTTGGTTGATATCAAAATGCCAAGGATGTACTATAAATAAAGGTGAAAACCCATGATTATACAAAGCTTCAAATGCTATATTTGTATCTCGCAAGACTGTACCCCCGAAGCATTGCACAAAGAATATACCATCATTTTTTAGAATATTGTTTATAATACTTAAATAATCATTAAGTGCTCTAGTTGAAAATTCAACTAGGTTGGCATTTGACATAACCATATCGAATTCCTCTTTTTTAGAGTAAACTTTAGCTAGTTTCCAGTATGGAAAATGGCTGACCCCCCCCCAATATTTTTTATTTCTACGTAGTCTTTATTTGTTTCGTTTAAACTGGAGAAATAGTTATTGTTTTGCTTTTCAAACACTTCTTCTTTAAATTTATCTTTAAATAAATAAAAATTTATAGCACTTTGAAGTATATAGAAGCTTTCGCAAGCTTCAATTTGAGTATAGTTTTCTAAATTATGAGCAAAAAAACTAAATGCTCCTGCTCCACTGCCAATTTCCAGTAAACTTTTTAAATTTGGATCTAAATTAAATAACTTCTTTTTTATACTAAATGCACTTATCATAGTATCAAGGGGTAAAAAGTGATCTTTTTGTGGATAGGCATTTCTTTGATAATCAATATGTGATTTTAATGCATGTAAAAACTCATTTAACTCATCTTCGTTAAATCCTCCAAATTCTTGCATATATTCATCAAAAAGCGAATCATTCATTGAGTCCATCATCATATAGGTTTGTTGAAAATTATTTATTCTAACTGGAAAACCGGTTTTTTCAAATACATCTAAATTGTTTGTTTCATATATCATCCAGTTTGGGCAATTTGTTTTTGCAGCATTCTCTTGTTCTCTATAATAACCTATATCTAGCATTTTTACATCCTTTAATCTATTTTTTGAGCTATGAAGCTAGTCGAAGCTGAATTAAATTTTCTCCACTCTTCAAATTGCCATTCGACCCCCCCCCGCTTATTTGTTCTTTGAATTCTTCAAAGGCTTTTCTTTGTCCTTTATTTGGATTTGCTCTATATAAATCCCAATCATCAAATGCTATAATTGTGCCGTCTTGAAGAAAATTAGATTGCGCTATAAAATTAAGCACTGTTTTTGAGCTAGTATAAAGGTCGCAATCTATATAAATAAGACTTGCTTTTACATCTTTATGTTTTAAATCTAACAAAAGCTCATTATTTAAACTATCTTCATAAAATCCTTTTATAGTTTGAATTTTATCTATAAATAATCCATGCTTATTTATAAGTTCCCAAAATTTTTCTTCAGATGTAGTTAAATCTCCTTTTTTGAATTGTACTCCAAGTTTGTCTATACCGTTCACTTCCGGCAGGCCTTCAAAACTATCAAAGGCAAAAAATCTCATAAATTCATAATTTTTTCTTCTTGCTTCGCTTAGTACCATTCTAAAAGTTCTTGCTTTATGGCAACCAAATTCTAGATAATCACCTTTTATTTCATTTGCACTCATAAAGTCAAAAGCGGTTGCAAAAAATTCACTTCTTCCTTTTTGTCTAATTTCATTGTTGTTGTAGTTGATTTCTGCTTGTTTGTCCCAGCTTGAAAAATCTGTTTGATAGTATTTTTCGTATATACCATCAGCATCTTTTTTAAATTCATTCATTTTTTTATCCTTTTTCAAATTTGATTCATAATTTCTTTTATATCTTTTAGTATCCAGTACATATCTTTATATTTATATTCTCCAAGTCTACCTATGCTATAAACATCTTTTGGTATAAGATTTTTGTATCTATACGCTCTCTCTACCTCTGCTTTTGTTGGATATGGATATAGTCTATTTGAGTTTGATGGTATCTCTATTCCTATTAGAGTATCTTTCGATTTATAACCGGTTAGAGTTTTATATTCAACTATCCTAGTATATGGCTCGTCTCCGGCATAATATAAAAAGTAGTATCCTTCAGGAGTTATTCTTTCAACAGGTAATAATATCTTCATAAAGTCTCTACCCATGTACTTCAATTCTCCGTAGTGATATTCAAATAAATCATCTAACGATATAGTTGAAATTATTATATCTGCATTATACTTTTGCTCGTCTATCCATATAGTTTTATTTTCTAAATCGAATTTAGATATTTTTGTATTGAGTTGTACTTTAACGCCATACACGCATTTATCAAAATATATATTATATCCATCTAGATTGGTTGGGTATGCGTTATAAATAGCTCCGCTAAAATAATCTCCAGGTTTATTTCTTAAAGGTTCTTTTTTTACCGAAAAACATAAATCTTCATCTAGCTCCGTATTGTTTTTTATATTCCACATTTTTTTTGAATAGCTATTTACAAACATATTGTATAGTGTATTACCTATAGAATTTTCCCAGTATTCTTCTAAATTTTTTGGTTTAGCTTTAGTGTTTCTTTCTTTAAGTTCTCTATAAATTCGTTCTTTATTTTTAAATGTGTCGATATCGCTTTTAACTGGTGGATAATTATAAAAACTATTTTCTCCATAAGGTGTGGTTAATACCTGATGAGTAAGTTGCCTAAGATCTAAAAAACCTTTAAAATAATCAATCGCCCATCCGTCATTTATGTCTATAAGTAAGTGATGAGGTCCAAATGTGTAAGGATGCCCTTTGTAAAAATGAGTTCTTATCCCGGCTCCTAACTCATTGCTAGCTTCAAATATCGTTACATCAAATCCTTTATTTTTCAAAAAATATGCAGCAGTACACCCTGCAAATCCTCCGCCTATTATAATAGCCTTTTTCATTTAATCTCCATAACAATTTTTACAAATATCTGGTATATTTCCATCAAGATGCATTTTTCGAAATTCCATTAACCCCCCCCCATTAAACCAAATCTCATTAAAATTATCTATATGCCCATATTTGTAAACAGACGGATCGCATATAGTGCAACATGGAACAATAAATTTATCACTGCTTAATAAGAACCGTTCAAATGGCCAAAAACAAGGATTTGTTTTATTAAATCTAGCAGTGGCATACCAAAAGGTAAGCTCTATCCCTATCTTATTTGCGTATAAATCTAATTCGTTTAACCATTCTTGTGTTACTTTGTTTACTTTTTGAGCACTTGCAAATTTATTAAGTTCATCATAACCTTCCCATCCTCTTAGTTCGATACTTAGAGTAATTCTTTTAAATCCAAGATCTTTGGCTAACCTGATAAGATCTTTAGATTGATGGAAATTTCTATTTTGTAAAACTGACCACATCCTAGTTTTTAAATTTGAAGTAGCTTCGTTTGCATATTCATTTAGCAAAATACAGTTTTTTGTAACTCTATCAAATTTCCCACCTATTCTTATAGCTTCAAATATTTCTGCATTGGCTCCATCGATACTAATTTGCAGCTCTCCTACATTTGCATCTATAATTCTTTTATAATTATCATTTTTATGTAATAAGCTGCCATTGCTAGTTGTTCTTACCCAAATATATCTATCGCTTGCATATTTCACCATATCTGTGAAATATTTGTCTAAAAATGGTTCTCCAACTCCTTGAATTTTTATTTCTATTAACCCGTATTGTTCATTTATAAATTTTTTATATTCACCAAAGTCTAAATCATTTGCTCTGCCTTTATAGCTTGTATATGTTGAAGCCATGCAATGTGAGCATCTAAAATTACACCTGCTAACATTTTCTATATCAGCTTTTATCGGCATAAAATCAGGTTTTATAGATCTTTTATTCTTTAAATATTTTTTATAATTTTCATATCTTTTAGGATATGTTTTAAATCCATTTTGTAACATAGTGTCATATTGCACTTGATCTGCTAATGGAACTTTAAATTTAAGCATTGTCTACCTTTTTATCAATGTTTCTATTTCTAGTAAATTTACTCCGGCATCAATCTTTATAACTTCACCATTTATAAAAGGTGCATTAAGCAGCCAAAGAATCGCTTCTGCAATATCAGATGCTTCTGGCATTTTTTGTAGAGGATATATCTGCTCATACTGTTTGACTAATTTTGGGTTATTTTTATAAAACTCCATGTTTTCTGGTTTAATTGTTACTGTTGGAGAAACCGCATTTACTCGTATTTTATCAAGATTTACAGCATAGTATCTAACTAAGCTTTCAACACCGGCTTTTGCTACGTGATACTCTACGCCTTGAGTTTTGGTCACTAATCTAGCTGCACTTGAACTAACCATAACTATGCTTTTTGTTAGTTTATTTTTTATGCATTCAATGGTGTTTATGATAGTTTTTATGTTTAATGTTATTTCTTTATCCAAGTTAGGCTCACCGCGATATTTCTGAGAGAATACCAAATGATCTATGGTCTTATATTCAGTTATTTTTAAATTTAGCTTCATCAAAAAATCATCTTCATTTAAAAAATCAACACTTACAAAGTCTGATTTTATATCATAAGGATTAGTTCTAGCAAAAAGTACTATTTTATATCCTTTTTCTATCGCTTTTTTGCAAAAAACAGAACCGATACCTTTGCTAGCTCCAAATGCAAATATTATAGGCATATTTTATCTATCCTCAAGTCTTTTAAATTTATATTATAAATTGTACCGCCATTTTCTAAAAATTTTTTATTTTTTTGTTTTATAGGCTCACAAAAACGCCATGCAAAATTTATCACATTTTTTACCCCTGATTGCAGTAAAAACTCGCTTGATTTTACTTCTATGGCGCGGCTAGGACTAAATTTTCCTATCTTAAGTTCATTGTCATCTATGAGATAATCTATCTTTTCTCCAAGCTCAAACTGTTCACACATCATAATACAACCCATGCTTGCCCCATATACACAAAGTTTTTCTTCTGATTTTATTTTAGTTGCTAAATTTTGTACTACAAGCTTAAATTTATTTAATCTATTTGTAAAATTTATAAATAGACTTTTATCTAAAAATAGCTTTTTTTCATTATTTAAGATATTTTCTAAATCAGAGGTATTTTTAAATTTAGCATTTTTTTTGCATATATAAACCCTTAAACTACCCCCTTTTGAATTATTGATGCTTGATTTGAAAACTCTAAGTCCATGCATTGCAGACAAGTTATTGATGGATGTAAGAGTAAGATAACTAATATGCTCGTGATAAATTGTATCAATAAGATTGTTTTGCAAAACAGACAAAGCATAGGATGTTTCTACGACAAATACACCATTATCATTTAATAATTCATTTACTGCTTGCATAATTGAATTGATATCCGGAATATTAGCAAATACGTTATTTGCTAATATTATATCTGCACTTTTATATTCTTGTATAATTTGTTTAGCAAGTTCATATGTAAAGAAGTTATTTATAGTATTTATACCTCGGCTATTTGCTAAATTCGCAGCAGGTGTTGCTGGATCTATACCCAATACTTCGAATTTTTTATTTTTAAACGCTTCTAGCATAAATCCTTCATTGCTTCCTATCTCAACTACAAAACCTTTATCGATATCGGCTTCTTCTATAATTTCTTTGGTAGATTTTATAAAATGTTCTTTAAGTCCAATTGAGACACTTGTCTTATATAAGTAATTTTCTGTATAAATTTCATTTGGTTCTATGATTTGGCTTAATTGTATTTGACTGCATTTATGGCAAAAGCAAAGATCTACATTCAAAAGCTCATGTTTTTTTGATAGTTGCTTATCTTTACAAAAGGCATCACCTAATGGGCTTTTTTTTAACTCTAATACTTTTTTTACTAGACTTGAGCAAATTCTGCAATTTTTTATATCATAAATTATATTTTTTACCATGATAATTCTACCTTATTTTCTTTTATATATGGTCCATTTCTCATCTCTATAAATACAGCTAAATCACTCTTCATAATAAATTTATAGAATTTATTTTTTGGAATTCTGATACTAAAATTATATTTTCCCAATATAAATGATTTTTCTAAATTTAGATCATTGTCATACAAATTAAACTCAATCTCACCTTCTATTATGGTATATATAGAAGTTTGATTTTTAAATTTTTTACACTTTATATCTTTTTTGCTTGGGTGACAAATAAGCATATACTGAAGTATATCGTCACTTGAGCTAAAAAGATTTAATCTTGCCGTTGTTTTATTGTTTAATGCATATGTTTTTAAATTTTCTATATCGTCTTTATTGATAATTCCGCTATCCCCACTAAAAAAAGATGGAGTTAGAGCTTTTTGGTCTTGTTCGAAGTTTATAAAATCTTTCATATCTATTTTGTAACCATTCATCTATACTTTGTTCGCTACTAAGTGGACAAAATCCATATTTTATAGCAGCTTTTGATAAATTCAGGCTAAAAAAACTGTTTTTACCTAAGTCTTTTAAATTAGATTTTGAGTTTGTTTTTTGTTTTAAGTATTCTATAAATTCATAAATACTTAAATTGCCGCTGCTACCTAAATTTATAATATCAAAACCATCATATAGTTTAATATTGAAAATAAAATCAAACAGAGAATTTATACTAATAAAATTATTAAATTTATTTTGCATATTAAATGCGGTAATATCTCTGTTATGTATAGCACTATTTAGCCACTTAAATAGGAAGCTTCCATTATCAGATACACTTAAAACCGTAGGTAGTCTCAAGCATAAAACTCTTTTTATTCCGCTTTGTCTTAACATTTCCTCACCTATAAGTTTACTAATCCCATATATATTTGGGTTGTATAGAGGTGAGTTTTCATCTATCTCATTATACCCCCCCCCTGCCATAAACTGACACAGCTGAGAAAAAAATAAAATTTTCTATTTTATTTTTATTTGCGTAATTAATTACTTTATTTAGATACCTTATGTTTGAATTTATAATTTTTTTATTTTTATTGATATTTGAACAAGCAGCCATATGAATTATGGTTTTTGATGTTGTTTCGATGCTGAAATCTAATTCAAAATAATCTCGATTAAATATTTTTTTAGTATATAAATTTATGAGATCTGCTCCTATTTTTCCTCGTAAACCACTAAATATCATACGCTTTCCTAAAACTAACATATTGCTGACCTCTACCCCAGCTAGTGCGAAAATTTTCAGCATTTGATAGGTCTTTCCAGTCGAAATCTTTATTAAGAAGTTCTAGCACTTCATTTATACATTTTATAAAACTTGTTGGTAAATCGGCATTATTGTTGCATATTTTAGTTAATATTTCGACTATTTTATCAATTTTGCATTCTCCTAATTTATAAATCTTAATAGCCCGTCTAAATTCAAGCAGCTCTTTTTGCAACCGGTTATTTTTATCAGTTTCTCTATCAAAATCACCCCAAGATGTATCAAGTAAAATATGTTTTTTTCTATCAAATTTATTTTTAAATTCATTTTTGTAAGAGTAATTTATATCCTTATACCAGCTTAAATTCGAAACCAGACAAGGATTTACCGCAATTAGCTCCATACCCCCCCCCGTTTGTGATTTTATCAATAATTTTTATATAGTTTTTTATACTTAAAAATTTATTATCGTTTACTGGATTTAGCACTACATCGCTTACCCAGTCCTCTATAGGTCTAGATGCAAATTTTAAAGAACTTAAATGTGATTTAAAAGCTTTACAAAGAATTTTTACTCTTTCATCAAAATACTCTAAATTTCGAATTAAAATAAAACCTGTGATTCTTCTTAGGTCTTCGTAAAAATGAGAAAACTCATCTATGCAAGTAGTTACTAAAATACCATCTTTTTTTACAAGTTTTATCAAAGAAGATAGTATATCTTTAGAATTATTAAGGCTTGGTAAAAAGCCTTCTGCTATAACAAAATCATATTTTTTACTACTTACAAAGTTCTCTATAAAGTCATCATAAAGCCTAAATTTATAACCATTTAGATTTTGACTTATCTCTTTTCTGCCTTTATCGTTTGGTTCTACTAAATCCAAATTTGCTCCCCATTTGCAAAAACAAATACTATTAAATCCGCTTCCTGGACCCACTTCTAAAACATCTCTATTTTTAAATAATCTTTTATCTATTCCTAGCATTTGATATAAATTCGCTCTTCTTTTTAAATGTAGATTTATATCACTTAAATCTTGCGATACTGGAGATATATTATGCTCTTTGTAAAACTGAGTAAATTCATTTTCCACTATACAAACTCCATATAATCTTTATCATCTTTTAGATATTCAAGCAAGATCTTGTTTTTTTCATTTGATACGCAGTGATGATTGCATACTTTACACGGCTTGATTTTGTAAAAACTACTTTTGTCTGCACTCCATGCCTCTTTAAAGCTTCTATTTTTTATGCTAAATAATAGTCCGCTATCAAGATTATAAGCCTTATCTTGGCATGCATATACGTTTTGATCTGCTCCTATAACCATAAGAATTTGCAGCATTGGGCACCAGTCGTAATCTTTTTTAAATTTAGTATCTAAAAGGTGGTATGAATTGTAAATTTCAAAGTTGCCGTCGGTTAAATTCATAGACTTATATATCTCTTTTTGAACATTATCAAATATTTTACTATGATATTCATTATTTTTAGCAGCATCATTTGATACTATGCAAGGACTTAATTTCACGCTTCTTACTCCTATATCTTTAAATAAGTGTAAAACATCATATATATGAGAGTAGTTTTTGTCGTCTATGATAAAACTAACCCCTAACATACACCCCCCCCCTAACTTACTAAACTCGCTCATATTTTTAATTACTTTACTAAACTCTCCGACTTTTACATTTCTATATTTTGCATAACTCTCATCATCAAATCCGTCTATGCTTACTCTCAACCAAGTTCCGAATTTAGAAAATAGATTTGCTATATCTCCATTTAGTTTTGAACCGTTTGTTAGGCTTGCAAATTTGATATTTGTTTTGCTTAATTTTTCTAAAGTTTCAGTCATATATCTATAAGATAGAGGCTCTCCACCTCCGCTAAAAGTTATACTTTTTACACCCATACTATCAAGATCATCTATTATTTCAAACATCTTATCTTTTGGTATATAGTCTTTAACTATCATATCTTTTCCGAGTTGAAGATTGCTAGCTTTATATGCACAGTACCAACAATCATGATTGCAAGCATTGGTAGGTTTGATTCTTACTTGAAGAGGAGGCAATATCTCATCCGTATTCAAAGAGTCAATCTTTTTTGGATAGTGGAACATTTTGTATTTACTATAAATAATATTTTTCATACAAACTCCAAGTGTTTTTTGTCTATATTTAAGTATTCAAGTAGTATTTTATTTTTTTCATCCACCACGCAGTGATGGTTGCAGTCTTTACAAGGTCTTATTCTAAAAAACTGTTTTTTATCTTTGAACCAACCATATTTAAAACCTTGATTTTTTATGCTAAATAATAGTCCAGTATCAAGATTGTAAGCTTTATCGTGACATGCATATACGTTTTGATCTGCTCCTATAACCGGGCAGATTTGGAGATACGGGCACCATTCATAGTTTTTATTAAAAGTTTCTAATTGCAAGTGATATGAGTCAAAAATTTGACAGCTATCATCGCTATATTTTGTTGTTATATTTTTGCAAAGTTGTTTTGTTTGATCAAAAAACTCACTGTGATATTCATTTGTAAGCTTTGACTCATTGTGGGTTATGCAAGGGCTTAGTTTTATGCTTCTTACTCCTATATCTTTAAAAAGTTTAACCATATTTTCTAAATGTTTTGAGTTTTGTTTGTCTATTATGATAGACACTCCTAATAAACATTTTCCACCTAACTTACTAAACTCGCTCATATTTTTAATTACTTTACTAAACTCTCCGACTTTTACATTTCTATATTTTGCATAACTCTCATCATCAAATCCGTCTATGCTTACTCTCAACCAAGTTCCGAATTTAGAAAATAGATTTGCTATATCTCCATTTAGTTTTGAACCGTTTGTTAGGCTTGCAAATTTGATATTTGTTTTGCTTAATTTTTCTAAAGTTTCAGTCATATATCTATAAGATAGAGGCTCTCCACCTCCGCTAAAAGTTATACTTTTTACACCCATACTATCAAGATCATCTATTATTTCAAACATCTTATCTTTTGGTATATAGTCTTTAACTATCATATCTTTTCCGAGTTGAAGATTGCTAGCTTTATATGCACAGTACCAACAATCATGATTGCAAGCATTGGTAGGTTTGATTCTTACTTGAAGAGGAGGCAATATCTCATCCGTATTCAAAGAGTCAATCTTTTTTGGATAGTGGAACATTTTGTATTTTGTATATAATAAACCCATTAATTTACTCTCATAGCTAAAAAGATACCATATTGCAAAGGTAAAAGCATAGTAATAAAATCTTTGTCATTTTTGATATAATCTAAAAATTTTTTTACTCCAATGCCTTTTGGTGTCACTGGTTTGATATTCAAAATATCGCCCATAAAATATGCATCATCAAGCATTAGCACCCCCCCCCTGTTTAGTTTTTGCTTTACAATTTTAAAATATTCTTTATAGTTTTCTTTATTTCCGTCTAAAAAAATGAAGTCGTAGTTATTTCCTATTTTATTTGAATTTAAAATTTCTATCGCATCTCCATTTATTAAATTTATATTTTTAACTTCTGATTTTTCAATATTACGCTTAGCTATATTATAGAATTTATCGTATTTTTCTATAGTATCAACCTGTCCGCTTACAAACTTAGCTATGTTTATAGTACTAGCTCCTACAAATGTACCTATCTCAAGTGCGTTGTTTGCGTTTATCATTTTTAGTATAAATTCTTGCAATTTTCTTTCTAAACAGTCGCTTCCCATATATTGCTGTCCTGGAAATTCGGTCGGAAATTCAAATTCAAAATCTTTATTTTCAGTATTAGAATATTTGCAAGCTATATCATATATTTTTTTATCTACTATTTTTTTATCTTCATTATAAAGTTCTAGCATTACGTCTTGACTGGGATACATTCTTTCAAAAAAATCAAATTCTTTCATAAATTCCTACTCAAAATATATAAATTCATAATCGCCATTATAGCCGAATTCTTTAAATAGCCATTCCCACTCGTCTTTGCTAAAAAAGCTTTGACAAGTTAGCGCCCAGCATTCAAGATTAAAAAGTTCTTTTTCATTTCGGTAACTTTCTACTACTATAAATTTATTTTTTGCGACTAAATTTATGTTTTGTAGCGCATTTTTAAGATCGTAAATTTTAAGATTATGCAAAGTTGTCAACGAAATAGCAAGATCAAATTCTTCTTGTTTAAAAGGAAAATCATCTTTTGCATCATGGTAAAATAAACAGTCTTTTACCTCTTCTTTTGCATTTTTTAATGCGTATTTTGATATATCAAATCCGGTAATTTGTAAATTTGGAAGCAGCTTTTTTAACTCATATAATAAAAATGCTTTTCCGCATCCAACATCAAGCACTTTATCTGAATCTTTTAATCCGTAAATTTCTATTAATTTTTTAGCTACTGCTTCCCACCTACCATCGTATTTGTAGCCTCCATAGCCAAATTTTCTATCTCCATCCCAAAAATCAGCTTCAAATTCTTTAGCTTTTATCATACAATTTACTTTATCATCGCACATTCTAGGAAGATATTCTCTACTGGTTTTTTTATGTAAATTTGTGAAAATATCAAGTTCTTTCATATATTCTCCTTTATTTGCTTTTCTATAGCGCTTTTGTCCAAACCATATAATTTTCTTAAGAATTTTCTATCTCCTATGTCATGAATATAATGGTTTTTCAGTCCTATTGAATGAATTTTTTTATCTATTTTGCTTTGCAAAAATGTAGCTAGACCTCCAAATTTAAAATGCTCTTCGACTACAAAAATATTTCTAAATTTAGATATTTGATCTATAATATTCTTATTTGCAGAGTTTATAAAAGGTGCGGTTGCAACGCTTACATTAGAGATACCCAAGCATTCATTTACTATGCTTCCGTGCGCTATTATCAGATCTTCTCCGCCGATTTGAATAAAATTTAAATCTGTTATATCTATATTATTTTTATGTATTTCTACCTCGCCAGATTTTTCTATTCTTATATAGCTTGGATTTTTTGATTTTAGAGCATTTTCAAATGCTAATTTTGCCTCAAGAGGACTAGCTGGCGAGTATATATCTAAATTCGGTAAAGATAATGCAAGAGCTATATCCTCAACGCTATAGTGCGTCATACCAGATGGAGCGTATGTTATCCCGGCTCCAGTACCTACTAAAATCACGGGCAATTCTTGATAACAAATATCGTTTCTTACTTGCTCGAAAGGACGCATTATCACAAATGGAGCTATATTATAATATACTACTTTTTTCCTGCTTAGTGCCATTCCAGCAGCCATTCCTACGCATAATGCTTCATTTATCCCGGGATTTATAAATTGATTAGGAAGCTCTTTTTGATATTCATCCCATACGCCAAGCCCAGCATCTCCGCTTATTAGAAAAAAATCTTTATTTTTGGTGGCGTATTTATAAATTTCATTTGCTAATGTATTTCTCATTTTAGCACTTCTTAAATATAAAATTACCGGAATTTTTATTATGCATAAGTTCTGACATTTCTTTTTCTTTTAGTTTAAAATTATTTTTCTTTAACAGCTCTATGGCTTCTTTATGTTCATTAAAATCTAAATCTAGTTCTATATATATTTCATCTATATTATTTATATTATTAATTAATCCTTCCAGAATGATTTTTTCATTTCCATCCACATCAATTTTAACTTTAGTTGGTTTTTTTATATTAAATATTTTTATAATGTCATCAATTGAAAAACTAGCTTGTTTTGATATAAATGAATCTTTTTGATCTATTTTATATATGCTTTGTCTTCCTAAATTATTAAGTGCTCCGCTTTTTGTCATTTCTCTAACATATAAATTTAGAATTTCAGTTTTATTGTGGATTGGAAATGGGAAAATAATTGATTTATCTAAAAGATTATTTAGATATAAGTTATAGTATAAGTCGCTTATATTATTAAATTCTGCTTCAAAACAGTATATGGGTATATTTTTTTTAATTCCAATATATACGCTGTAGGTACCTACATTTGCTCCTATATCATAAAATACATCATTTTCATTAAAGCTATTTAGCCATTTTATCATCATTTGCTCTTCGCTTAAAATTGTTTTAGCTCTCCACAGAGATCTTCCATGAGGAGTTATAAATTTGGCTCTATATCCATCCCCTATATCCACACTAATCGTTGCGTCTATAAGCTTTTGTCTAACTTCAATGCCAAATCTGTTATTTGATTTTAGTCTGAAAAAAGAGATAAAAATATCAATAAGTTTTCTTAAAATAATTACAGGATAATTTGGTTTATAGCCATATTCTATGTGTTTTCTAGGGGTTGTATTAAATATATTCATATGATATCCTTAATTGAATTTAAAATATCATCCGTAACAATGTAATAATGCCATTTTAGTTCATTTTCCATAAATTCTACGCCTTTTCCTTTGATAGTTTTGCATACTATGCAAAGCGGCTTATCTGTTTTTATGCTCATGGCCTTTTGCAAAGCTTGTACATCATGGCCATCTACTATGACGCATTCCCAGCCAAAACTCTCCCATTTTTTATCTATGGGCTCAAAACTTGTTATTTCCCTAGCTCTACCATATCCTTGAAGATTGTTATAATCTATCAAAACACAAAGATTATTTAAATTTAGTTTAGGAGCCAGCATCGCTGCTTCCCAAATGCTACCTTCTTGCGTTTCTCCATCTCCGATTAAAACATATACTTTTCGATTTTCATTTTTTATGCTCATTGCCATTCCTACTGACATAGGAAGTGCATGCCCAAGGCTTCCTGCCGAGATCTCCACATACGGGCTACTAAATCTATCTGTGTGCGCAGGTAATGTACCGTTATTTTGATAATATCCTAGTATTTCTTCATTGCTCATAAATCCTTTTGCATTTAAAGTAGCGTAAAGAGCCATTGCCGCGTGCGCTTTTGAGAGTAAGAAAATATCTCTTTGTTCATAGTTTTCAAGTTTTAAAATTTTAAAATACAACGTATATAAAATATCAACGCAAGATAGAGCCGAGCCTATATGCGGACTTTTGGCTCTATTTGCCATTTTAAGTATATTTTTTCTTATCTCTGCTTGAGTCATAATAGTTCCTAAATAAAATTTATGTGCTTCACATCGGGATTTAAAATCTCATTTAAAAATTCATTGATAGAATTCGGTCTACAATTTGGCGGGCATTGTTTTGCATTTAGCTTATTTTCTAATAGATGTTTCACGATTCTTCTTTTATCTGATTTCCATATCGCTTCAAAACTTTGTTCATTTATATTTCCATAAACAAACTCTTTTTTATCCCAATATGGCAAGCAACTAGCCAAATCTCCAGCTGAGTTTAACACGGTTATAAAGCTGCATCCGTAGCAGTGAGAGTAGTCTCTTTGACCGTATTTAAAAAAAGCGTTTTGCCTAAAAATCACTTTAAAATCATCACTCTCATAACTTTTAGCTTCATTTATAAGTGTTTCAAGCTGATCTGTTTCAAATTTAGAGTTATTTTTATATAGTTGATTTTCATTTTGTAACACAAACGGTTTTACGCTAATGTAATCCACGCCGCACTCTTTCATAGTTTTTACTGCATTAATAAGAGAGTTTTTATTTTCTTTTAAAAGAACGAACTGAGATCCAAGATCAACTTTCAAGTTCTGCTCTTTTCTGTAATCATTCGCAAATTTGATATTTTCTACCACTTTTTCAAAATCACTTGATTTTTTGTGCGAAGTATGAATTTTAGAGTAAGTTTGACTATCTCCGGCGTTAAATGAAAACCTTAAAAAAGTTAAATTCGGAAGCAGTTTTTTAGCCAGATCGGCTTTTAAAAGTGCTGCGTTACTAAACATTCCGCAGTCGATGCCGCACTGTTTTGCGTGAGCCACCATTTTATCTATGTCATTATGTATCAAAGGCTCGCCTTCACCTGCAAATAGCATGGATTTTAACCCGGCTTTTGCTACTTCTGTGGTAAATTTGATAAAATTATCGGTATCGAGTTTTCTATTTGGATAAGCTATATAATCATACGCACAAAATAGACATCTGTGATTGCATGATCCGCACGGACTTACTTCCATATAAATGGGCGCACAATCCCCTGTTTGTTTAAATTCTAAAACTCTATCTAAATGGTGGTGGAGCTTGTGTGCGTCGAGGCTAAATTTCATAAATTTAAAGCTCCTTTAAAATCGCTGTTTTCGAGTAAAATCCGCTCTTTTTCGTTTAATTCTCTGATATTTTTTATCTCAACAGACGTATGACCGAAATTCTGAAATCTATTTGTTTTGACTTTGATATCGCATGGATTGCAGTGTCCATAAACTATGCAAGGTCTGTAAATATCTTCAAATTTATAGTTTGGATCACTTATATCTGCTACTTCGGCTCTTTTTTCATAGAGATCTGAGTGGCAGCGATATACTAGACCTGCTGGGCTGATTAGTAATTCTGTTGTTTTGCAATCACAGTATTTATTAACATTTCCGCTTATAGCTTCTGGAAATTTATAGCTTCCGTGCCACTTTTGCCCATCAAATCCAAGATACTCTTTAACTCTAAAATCAATTCCTAAATCTTTGCATTTTTTCATTACTTCTTCTATATGAGATTTATTCTGAGGGGTTAAAACAGAGTAAATTCCTACGTAAAATCCTGCATCTTTCATCTTATCATGTTTTTTTATAAGCGTATTTATGTCATTTTGATTTGGGTGATAGCTTACTCTTATGGCTGCATATTTCGCATCGCGTGTAAATTTTGAAGGATTTATACGTCTTATAAACTCATCCTCGTCAAACATAAAGTTTGTAAGCAGATCTAGTTTAAATTTATCGTCTATACCATTTACAAGTTCGTAAAAGTACGGATACAAAGTTGGTTCGCCGCCTTGAAGAGTAAGTGGTAAATCATCACTTTTTATATCTAAGCGGTTTATGAAATTTAGCCAAATATCTGGTTTTATAACGCCCCTAACAACACTTTTTCTACTAGCTCCGTTCTCATTTAAATTTATACAATACGGACATTTTAAGTTGCAAGACAGCGTTAAAAACAGAGCTATGTAATTATAATGATCTGGTATGGTTATTTTTTGCATATTATATTCTCAAAATCCTTAAGTATATTTTTACTAGTAATCTCTTTACAAGCATTTAGATAAACCGAGTTGAACTTTTTTAACTGAGCTCTTACTTTTTGGTTTTTTATTAGCATAGTTGCTTTTTTTATGTATTCATTTGTATTAAACGCCGTAAAATATCCATATATATGGTCGTTTTCATTTATGAGACAAATATCTTTATTTTGTAATATCCAAGTGCATATTTCATAATCCCTCTCATACCAAGCGTTTTCTTTGAAAAACGGCTTATATATGAAAAATTTACCATCATACCCTATTATTTTTCCATCTTCTATACGCACTCTAACATCATATGCCGATTTATCGCCTATTATAGATTTTGCTTTTAAAATGCTATCTTTTATCGGTTTATCATTTAAAATTATATAGTACGGATCAGAGATAAACTCATCATAGCCTTCGGTCTGTTTATCAAAATCCTCTATGTTTTCTATATAAACTAGCAGCTTTGAGCTGTCGTATTTGATTTGTTTAATGTTTTCATCATCTATATCAAAGATTTGCGGCTCATAATATCCTAATATAGCACCGCCTTTTGACATATACTCATTTGCGCTTTCGCCTTGAACGTGGGGTGGAAATGTATTTAGCCAAAGATCTATTATGTGACCATAAATATGCGGATTTATCATCCCTGTAAAGTAAAATCTATCTAAAACTCCAAATTCATCTAATTTTGCTTTTATTCGATTGATATTTCCGCCGTCTCCACAAGCTAAATATATAGCTTTTGGATTTTGTTTTAAAATTTCACTTATTGAGTGAAGATAACGATCATCGTCTATCTTTACTAGTCTGCTAATTACGCCTAAAATGAAAGCATCTTTTGGATATTTACTTCGTTCATTTATGATCAATTGCTGGTCGATAGGGGGATTGTAGAATTTATTATCCATAGGCACGCTTATAATTTTATATTCGCTAGTAGGCTGAAAGTGACTGACTTTTAAATCGATCGATTTGATATCATATTCTGTATTTCCATGTGACCAGTATATCTGCTTTTTAGCAGATCTTGTTACAAATAAAAACTCAGCTAGAGGATTGCTCCCGGTAAAATCTATCAAAATATCTATTTCGTCTCTTATTATTTTATCTCTAATCAAAAGTGATTTTTCTAAATATGAATAGTAAAATCCTTGAGCTCTAAACTGTTCAAAAGAAGGAGCTTCGACTTTCACCCCTAAATTCAAAAGTTCTTGAACCGTATAATCATCGTCTAAAGCTTTTTCGGTCGTCGAAAACGAGTATATATAAATTTGATATTTTTTTCTAAAATCATCATTTTGCATAAGTGCTTTTATAAGTGAATATTCAACTTTATACGGTGAGTTTGCAACTATACGATCTTTTAAAAATCCTATGCGTTTTTTAGTATGTCTTTTTGTATGGTACGTCGGTATATTTACATGATTTAAAAATCTTTGATACATAGATTCAAGAGGAACTATGATATCATTTTGTATGTTTCCGCCGCCTTGATTGGTATTTGAATAAAAATGTATCATACTAAGTGTTATGTGCATAGCTTTTTCATATTTATCGTTTTGGACAAAATAGTTGAAAATTTTTAGCATAAGATCATATATTTTTATAATTTGTCTATTTACAAATACGTTTGTAAATTTCCAAAATATTATGAGATTATTATTTAAAATATTTCTTTGCTGAGCATTATCAAGCTTTAGATAGTAATCGGGATCAAAAAGCTTTTTGCATACGTCATAATACAACTCAAAACTAATATCTTTGCAGTATTTTTCAAAAAATTCAAGATAGTTGGCTAAATTTGGAATCTCAGAGCAATTAAGCAATGCAAAGTTCAGTATATAGTATTCCATAGCCTCTTTTGTCTTAGAGTTTAGTATCAAACAAGTTGTTTTTAAATGCACCAATAGAAGTTTTTGATTTATGTCATCACAAGAATCAAGGTAGTTGTCGGCTGTTTTTATATAGTTTTCAAACTCTTTTTTATCTTCTAAATTTAAGTCTTTAAAAACTTTTATAAGCCAAAGATACTCTTTTGGAGGCAGATCGTTTTTATTTAAAACAAAGTCGTAAAATGCGTTTCTAAGTTCCAAAAGCTCATCACGGCTCAACTTTGGTATATCTCCAGAAGCTATTTTTTTGACTAAAATATCTATATCAATCTTACTTTTGAACAAAGTTATCCTCAATGATTATTAATTTAAAGTAAAAGCCCTAAATTAGGGCTAAATTTTGTAATAGCGGCTTACATCGACCCTTGAGGTTTCATCATGGGTGCTAGTTTTTTGACCTCGACGTCTTTTAGGTCTATTTTACTAGAGTCACTAAACTCAAGAGTTAAATCGACTTTATCTGTGATTTCTAAAGGTTTATTTATATCAATTAGCATTATATGAAGTCCGCCTGGTTTTAATTCAACGCTGCTGTTTGCAGGGATATCTATTTTTGGAATTCTAACCATTTTTTTCATTCCGTTTTCATTTAAATGAGTATGAATTTCGAAAACCTTACTCGCATTGCTGTTTCCAGATACTAAAGATACATCTTTGTTTGTGTTATTTTTGATAACCATAAATGCGGCGCTGGTTTTAGCATTTGGAGGTGTAGCCTTTACGAAAGGAGACTCTATATCGATGTTTGCAGCTAAACATAGCGAACTTAGTAAAGCGCATGAAAGAGTAAATTTAAACACTGTAAATCCTTTATGGTTTAATGTAACAAAGATTGTATAGCAATTTTGATAAAAGATAACTGAAAATTTAAAAATCTTAGGCTATAATAACGCCTTAAAAATACTAAAAATTAAGGGTCAAAACATTGAAAAAGTTTCTAATTTTTGTTTTGTGTTTTTTGAGTTTTTTATATTCAAAAGACCTCGAAAAAATCTATTTAGAAAGTGGTATCGAAGCGGTACAAAAAGCTATAGAGGCAAATTTGCAAAGTAAAGATTATTGGCAAAAACATTTAAGCCAAATGGACTTAAAGTATGGCTATTACGATAGTGATATATTTATCGTAGTTGTGGATAAAAAGGCGAAAAACTTCTATTTAAACGAGTATAAAGATGGAAAGTTGGACTCTAAAGCAGATCATAAAGTTTTAACTGGTCTCATGGGCGATAAGCTTTTAGAAGGAGATCTAAAAACTCCGGTTGGAGTATATGAGATAACAAGGCGTTTTGTGCCTGAAGATACTTATTATGGACCAGTTGCGTTCAATCTTTCATATCCAAATCTTTTTGATAAGCTACGAGATAGAACTGGCGGGGGTATCTGGATACATGGATTTCCTCTAAATGGAAATATTAGAGAAGACGTATATAAAACAAAAGGCTGTGTTGTAATGCCAAATGACTTGCTGTTAAATTTAGAAAGCATTTTAAAGGATAATGGCGGTATGGTTTTGATAAATGAAAGCGGTATTTTAGAAGCTAAAAATGAAGATATAGCTCTTATATTTGCAGAATTATTTAAATGGAAAGAGGCTTGGACAAATAGTGATATCAATAGATATCTTAGTTTTTATGATAAGAAATTTAAAAGATACGACGGAGTAGGTTTTGATAAATTTAAAGAGATGAAAAAAAATATTTTTTCTAGAAAAGAGAACAAATTTATACAATTTACTAAATTTAGTATAACTCCGTATCCTACGATCGATGATGAGAATATTTTTAGAGTTAGTTTTATGGAGAAATATCGTGCTTCGGCTTATAAATTTGATGGTATTAAAACTCTTTATGTTAAACTAGATGGCGGCAAGATGAAAATCTTAGTAGAGCAATAATAAGGAAAAATTATGCAAAATACAGACGTTACGGAAGAAGAAAAAGAGTTTATAAAATCTCAGATTGAAGAGCTTTTAAAGGCCAGAGACGGTTTTTTTGAAGTTTTAGATGCAAACGTACCGAAAAAAGGAAATACAAACGTTTTTGATTTTGACGCTTGCAAAGATAAGAGTTTAAAAGAGCTTTATGCTAAGTTCTACTCATATGACTACTCTATAAGAAAAATACTTCCTTATATTTATAAAAGATTTGGCGTAAATTTCAGTGTCTAAGATAGTTTTGAGCAAAACAGCTTATATCCATAATTTAACCCAAATTTCAAGTAAAATAGGATCAAAAGATCGAATTATAGCGGTTTTAAAAGATGATGCTTATGGGCACGGAGCTGTTTTGATGGCAGGTATAGCAAGTGGTTTTGGTATAAAATGGGCTTGCGTGAAAAGCATAGACGAAGCTATAGAAATATCCCCCTTTTTTAAAAATATTATTATTTTATCTCATATACCAAACGGTAAGGAGAATGACGAGTTTATTTATGCTATAAATGATCTTAGCGGTTTAGATGTTATAAAAAGCGGAATTAGCGTTCATCTTGCTATTGACACTATGATGCACAGAAACGGTATTGGCATCGACGAGATTGAAACTGCTTTTAATATAGCAAAAAACCGTTCTATAAGAATATGCGGCGCTTATACTCATTTTAGAAGTAGCGACGAGATAAGCGGAGATTACTACGTACAAAAAGCTAATTTTTTAAAAGCTAAGATCAAACTTAAATCATTATTTAAAAAAAATGGCGTTGATAAACCTATGTTTCATTCGCATAATTCAGCCGCCATCGAAAGAACAAACGGTTTTGACGATGAGTTTGTACGCGCCGGTATAGTTCAGTTTGGTTATTCACAGTTTGATGAGAGTTTAAATTTAAAAAAAGTTTTGAGTCTCTGGGCGGATAGAATCAGCAAAAGAGTATTAAAAGCAGGTCAAAGCGTAGGCTATGGCGGAGCTTTCACGGCTAAAAAAGATATAAATATCGCAACGTATGATTTAGGATACGGAGATGGACTTTTAAGATATAACGGTAAGGGCGATCTGCACTTAGCAAACGGTGAAAAAATACTTGGCAAAATGTCTATGGATAGCTTTAGTTGCGCTGATTCGGGTGATCAGATATGTGTTTTTGATGATGCTAGAGTATGGGCTAAGTTTTTCGATACGATAAGTTATGATATTTTAGTTAAGTTAAGTTCAAAGATTAAGAGAGTTGTTGTTTGATTTTTGAACTTAACTATTAAAATATCTGTAAGCCGCGCTTTGTGAGCGTTCTTTTAAATTTAAAAGCCTATCTATCCTCTGTTTTGTAGATGGATGTGTACGGAATAAATTTGAAATACCGCTTTTTACGGAACTAAATGGATTTATGATAAACATATGCGCTGTTTGTTCATCCGCGTTTTTTAATACGCTTTTTGAGGCGTAACCTTCTAGTTTTGAAAGAGCGTTGACAAGATAAATAGGGTCTGTTAAATTAGCTGAAAATCTATCTGCTTCAAATTCTCTTGAGCGAGATATGCTCATTTGTATTATTGTAGCGGCTAATGGCATAATTATGGCTAAAATTATTACTATAACAATATTTGCTTTATTTTCGTTTTTATTTAGTCCGACTCCGAAATGAGCAAAATTTGCTAAAATTGCTATAGCTCCGGCAAAAATAGCTACTATAGATCCAGTAAGTATATCATAATGTCTTATATGACCTAGTTCATGAGCGATTACCGCTTTTATCTCATTTTCATCAAGTAAATTTAAAAGTCCGTTTGTTAAAGCTACCGCCGAGTTATGCGGGTTTCTGCCAGTAGCAAACGCATTTGGAGTATTATCCGATATAATATATATTTTTGGTATAGGAATATTTGCTTTTTTACATAACTTACTTACTATCTTATAAAGCGTGTTTGAGGGCTCTACAAGCTGAGCGTTATAATGTTTTAATATAAGTTTATCACTATAAAAATAGCTAAAAAAATTAAGACCTAAGGCTATTAGAAATGCTATGATCATTCCATTCAAACCACCTATATATCCTCCCACGCTTATAAATAGCAACATTAAAATAACCATTAAACTAACAGTTTTTAAAAGCTCCATCAAAATCCTCTTATTACACTTTTATATATGCTAGCGTCTATTCTAGCGTCTATAGCAGCTTCTAACTCAAAGTCGTCACATATCAAAACTGCTATTTTAGAATCAAATATATAGTCATTTGCTAGTGCTTGTAATTGTCTTGCAAAATTCAAATTATCGCAAACTATAAATTTAACTCCGTTGGCGTTGGCAAAAATAGCCTCTTTTTTTGATTTTACCCTTAAAAAATCCGGCTTTTTTTGCAAACTGTAACCGCTAAAATCCTCTAAAACAACCTCATCATAAGGTACGAACTCACTGCCAAAAACTATCATTTTAGACACTCCTTGCAAATATATTTTCCATTTCTTAACACGGTTTCATTTATACTTACAAATGTATTGCACTTATCGCATTCAACGAAGTTTTCGCTACTGTTTGAAGTTTTATTTTTTCTAAATTTAGGAAGTATAAAAAAGTATATCGCGGCTATAATAAGAGCAAATATTATGATTTTTCCTAGCATTTTACACCTTTTAAAAATAGATAATTTCTTTTTCCGGAGCTTATTATACTATTTTTGCATTTTAAATTTGAGATTTCTTCTTTAGCTCCGTCTCCTTTATATAATAAAAATGTTGTATTTTCGTCGTAAAATCCCCTGCAAATTTCTATAAGAAATAGAGTTTTACTAAGTGCTCTTGAAGTTATAAGATCAGCTTTTATTTTTTGACAAGACTCTATTTTGGAGGGATGAACGGTTATGTTTTTTAAATTTAAAGCTGCGCCTACGTATGATAAAAAGCTTGATTTTTTCGCGATCGGCTCATAGAGATGAAATTCGCTGGAATTTAAAATCAAACTTAAAAAAATAGCCGGAAATCCGGCTCCACTACCTACGTCAATTACAATTTTTGGATTAAAATCCAAAAACTCGAGAGGTTTTATACTATCTTCTACGACAGGTTTTATATCGCGGTAATTTGTAAGACTATGTATTTTATTAAATTGTTTTAAAATAATTTCAAATTCGCTTACTTTATTCCAAAAATTATCTGGTAAATTCATCTAACATATGCCCCATCTGCTCTTTTTTCACCTTTAAATAATCTTTATTAAATTCATTAGATTCTATCTCTATGGGAATTCTTTTTTCTATATTTACGCAAGTAAGACTAGCTAGTTTTAGAGGATTATTGGTGAGTAAATTTATACTTTTTATACCAAAATCTTTTAGTATAAAATCTACTATTTCGTACGTTCTTTCATCGGCTTTAAAGCCTAATTGATGATTTGCTTCTATTGTATCAAGTCCATTATCTTGCAAAGCGTAAGCATTTACTTTATTTAAAAGCCCTATATTTCTACCTTCTTGACGTAGATAAATTACCATTCCTCCGTGTTTGTTTATATATTTTAAACTAGCTTCTAGTTGGTCGCGGCAGTCGCATTTTAAACTTCCTATAGCGTCTCCGGTTAAGCATTCTGAGTGAATTCTGACATTTACTGTCTTTGTTACGTCTAAATTCGGAGAAAATATAGTCAAATGCTCTTTGCAGCAGCCTTCTTTGTATGATTTTATTTGAAATTTGCCAAATCTGCTAGGTAGGTTTGCGATATTTGATTTTATTATTTCCATAATTGTTTTCCTTTGGAGTAAAGTTTATCAAAAATCTTTAAATTTTAAAGAAATAGATATATTTTTAATTAACTTAAATTTAGATATAATTGCTCAAAATAAGGAGTTAATATGTTTAAAAGATATAGAAGACTTAGGATAAATCCGGCTATTCGTGATATGGTAAGAGAAAATAAATTAAATATAGAAGATTTTATATATCCACTTTTTGTAGTTGAGGGAAGCGGTGTAAAAAAAGAGATAAGCTCAATGCCAGGCGTATTTCAGCTAAGTATTGATGAAATTTTAAAAGAGTGTGAAGAAGTCGTAAACTTAGGTATCAAATCCATACTTTTGTTCGGCATTCCAAATTTAAAAGATAGTATAGGTAGTGACGCGCTTGATGAAAATGGACTTATAGCAAGATCTTTAAGAGCTATAAAAGCTAAATTTCCGAATTTAGTTATTGTGACTGATCTTTGCTTTTGCGAATATACGGATCACGGACATTGTGGTATACTTGATCATGTTCATGAAACAGTCGATAATGACGCTACGCTTGAGATCTCCGCTAGACAAGCTTTAATTCATGCAAGAGCAGGCGCAGATATGATAGCTCCAAGCGGTATGATGGACGGCATCATAGAAACTTTAAGAAACGCGCTTGATGAAAATGGATACGAAAATCTTCCGATTATGGCGTATTCGACTAAATTTGCTTCTGCGTATTACGGACCGTTTCGCGACGTAGCCCAGAGTTCGCCAAGCTTTGGAGATAGAAAAAGTTACCAAATGGACTGTGCAAACCGCTTTGAAGCCATAAACGAAAGTCTTGAAGATGAAGCACAAGGTGCAGATATTTTGATGGTAAAACCGGCTTTGGCTTATCTTGATATCATTAGAGATATAAAAGAAAGAACTCTTCTTCCTCTTTGCGTTTATAATGTAAGTGGTGAGTACGCTATGTTAAAAGCATCCGCAAAAGCTGGAGTAATAGACTATGAAAGAGTTATGATAGAAACTATGATGAGCTTTAAAAGAGCCGGTGCGGATTTGATCATTAGCTATCACGCAAAAGAGGTAGCAGAGTTTTTAAAAAGAGAAAAATAAGGATTTATATGAGACATTTTTTGACACTTAACGACTTAGATAAAAATGAAATCTTAGATATTTTAAGTTTAGCAAAAGATATAAAAAAAGAGGCAAAAAGTAGAAATTATATCTCATATCTCAAAGACCAAACTTTAGCCATGATATTTCAAAAAAGCTCGACAAGGACGAGAGTTAGCTTTGAAGTAGGCATTCATCAATTAGGCGGCAAAGGATTATTTCTAAGCAGTCGCGATATACAGTTAGGGCGCGGAGAACCTGTCAAAGATACGGCTAGAGTTCTTGGGAGAATGGTAGATATGATAATGGCTAGAGTTTATAAGCAAAGCGATCTCGAAGAACTTGCTAAATTTAGCGGAGTGCCTGTTATAAACGGTCTTAGCGATGATTTTCATCCTGTTCAGCTTATGTCTGATCTGCTTACTTTAAGCGAGCTTGGATTAAATTTACAAACTATGAAAGTAGCGTATGTGGGAGATGGAAATAATATGACCAACTCATGGCTCATGGCTGCATCTAAGCTTGGATTTGAGCTTAGAGTAGCAACTCCAAAAGGCTATGAAGTGCCACAGTGGGTTTTAGACATCGCTAAACAAAACTCCAAAATAAGCTGTGCGAATTTGATTATCACAGATAATCCTAAAGCAGCAATTAGCGGCGCAGACGTCGTCACGACCGATACTTGGGTCTCTATGGGACAAGAGGATGAAAAAGAAAAGCGCATTAATGATTTTGCAGGATACTGCGTTGATGATGATATGATGAGCTTAGCGGCCAAAGATGCTAAATTTTTACACTGTTTGCCTGCTTACCGCGGATATGAAGTTAGTGAAGCGGTTTTCGAAGCTCACGCGGGGGAAATTTTTAGCGAGGCTGAAAACCGTTTGCACGCCCAAAAAGCTGTTATGGTCTGGTGTGATAGGAAGAGATATGAATAATGAGCGTTTAGATAACATAAGCAACTCTCTTGGCATCTCAAAAAGGAAAAGAACGCTTTTCGAGTTAGAACAGATAAGCGATAATGAGATGAAGTTGATTATTAAAAACGGTAAGTTAAATTTATCTGTTCCTTGGTTTGGTATGAGTGGAAATACTCCTTGTGCTCTTGTTCCAGCAGGACTTTTCGAGGCCATCATAAATACGCTTAAAAATGCGCAAAAAGAAAATTTTGAGCTAAAACTAGAAAAATCTATTTGGCAGCATATTCCAGTTGATTTCGGTGATGTTTGGAGCGTGGCCATAGATGAGATAAAAAAGTCTAAATTTAAAAAAGAGCCAAATTTAGATAGAGTTGTAAAAAAGATTAAAAAAGAGCATCCAAATTTATTTGTAGATATGCAAAGTTTGATACAAAGTAAGGAAAATTGATGGTAGATTTTGAAGCGTTTGTACAGTATTCAAAGCCTGGACCTAGATATACTAGCTATCCAACAGCACTTGAGTTTAGCGATAATTTCAACTATGATGAATATATTAAACGTTTAAAAAACGGTGATAAAAATAGAAAATTATCTTTGTATTTTCATCTTCCGTTTTGTCGCTCAGCCTGTTATTTTTGTGGTTGTAACGTAATTTATACGAGTAAAAGTGATAAAATGAGCAGATATCTTGATTATTTAAGTAAAGAGTTAGAGATATTAAGCGAAGTTTTAGATACTAAGCGTCAAGTAACTCAGATGCATTTTGGCGGCGGAACGCCTACTTTTTACAGTGCAGATGAGCTTGATAGACTTATAAAAGAGATAAAAAAACATTTTAAGAATTGGAGTGATGATGCTGAGATAAGCTGTGAGATTGATCCGAGATTTTTAAATGAAGATCAACTCGATGTTTTAGTGGGTCATGGATTTAACAGAGTAAGTTTCGGCGTGCAAGATTTTGATGAAAAAGTTCAAACCGAAATCCATAGAATCCAGCCATTTGAAATGACTAAAAATGCTGTAGATATGGCAAGATCCAAAGGTATTACCAGTATAAATACCGATTTGATTTACGGTCTTCCTTATCAGAGTTTAGAGAGTTTTAAAAAGACTTTAGAGCTTGGTGTTAGTCTAAATCCCGATAGGTTTGCGGTATTTAACTATGCTCACGTACCTTGGATTAAAAAAAGTATGAGAAAATTTGATGAAGCTACTCTTCCAAATCCAAAAATAAAACTAGAAATTTTAAAATATACGATGGAGTTTCTAACTTCAAACGGATATAAAATGATAGGTATGGATCATTACGCAAAAGAGGATGATGAGTTGTTTAAGGCTTTAGAAAACGGCAGTTTACATAGGAATTTTCAAGGATATACAACTAAAGGCGGAGCAGATCTTATCGGTATAGGTTTGACTAGCATAGGCGAGGGCGATGATTTTTACGCGCAAAATTATAAAGATATGGTTTCTTACGAAAAAGCCATAGACGACAACAAACTTCCAAATTCAAAAGGAGTTTTGTTAAATAACGAAGATAAGCTTAGGAAAGCCGTTATAATGGATTTGATGGCAAATTTTGCACTTGATATAAAAAAGATCGAATCTAAATTTAATATTAAATTCTTTGAGCATTTCAAAAATGAGTTGAACGATCTTGAAGAGTTAAAAGACTTTGTTGAAATTTCGAATGATAAAATAAAGATAAATGAAACCGGAACACTGCTTATAAGGAACATTGCTATGTGTTTTGATGAGTATATGGTTAAATTTAAAGGTATAAAAAATAGCTTTTCAAAGACAGTGTAATTTTAAATTTAGGGATGATAATGAGAGATTTTTTAGGTTTTGGGATAGCCGGAAATTTTGCTTTGCATTTAGAACAAGCAGGCGAGTTTAAGGATTTTGTAGATATTAAAACAGAAGAAAAGTACGCTCCAAAAGGTATTTTTCCATTTTATAGTCCAAAATCCTCCAACCATCTTAAAAATTACTGTTTCGATAATGTAAATTTAGTTCTTCCAAATGAGTCTAGTTTAAATGTTCAAGCAGAGCCTGAAATAGCTCTTAAATGTGAGATAGAGTACGAAAATGGTAGTGTGAAAACCATAAAACCGCTTGCATTTATGGCATTTAACGATGCTTCTGTAAGAAACGACAAAAATGCTACAAAAATATCTCAAAAGAAAAACTTTTCAAGCGGCTCAAAAGGCTTTGGAAATGAGATAGTTATAGATAAATTTGATAAAACAGGAGTTTGCGAACGCTACTCTTTAGTATCTTTTTTGCGTAGCGAAGATGGATTTTTAGATATGGAGAGTGTGCTAAATTAAGCGGTTATAGCTACTTTTATGAAAAATTATTAAACTGGATGAAAAAGATTTTTAATACCCAAAAAGATTTTGCCGTACTTGAGGATTTAAGTAAAATTTTAAAGCAAAACGGATACAAAAAAGACGTCATTATCACTATTGGAGCTACAAGATATGAGCCTAAAGGTGAAAATCGCTTTTTAAAACGAGGAGATGAGATCTATATAGTGGCTTTTGATCATAATAAGCATAGTTTAGAAGATATAACCGAGTTAGCCAAAACAGACAGTGATTTTTCTAAATTTAGTGATATTTCAGTTTTAAAACAGGTTGTAAAATGAAAATATATATTTTAGGTGGTGGAAATATGGGAACCGCCATGGCTTATGGACTAAAAAATAGCGGCTTTGACGTTATTATAGTATGTAGAGACAAAGAAAAACTTGCGAATTTTAAAAAAATCGGATTTGGCGCAGAGATTTATGGCAAGAGTTATGATATAAAAGATAAAAATATAATACTTGCAGTAAAGCCTTACGCTCTATCTAGTGTTTCTAATTTACTTAGCGGCGAGGCAGAAATCTGCATAAGCGTACTAGCTAGAACCGGTATTGAAATGTTAAATAGTTCTATAAAAGCTAAAAATTACGCTGTTTGTTTGCCAAATATCGCGGCTAAGTTTAATTCCAGCGTAACTCCGTTTATAAGTGATGGCGATGATAATACGATAGTAGAAATATTAAATGGTTTTGGAAAATGCGTAAAGCTTGAAACTAAAAATGAGCTAGACGCTGCTAGTGTGCTTGCGGGTTGCGCTCCTGCTTATCTTGCGCTCGTAGCCGAAGCTTTAAGCAACGCTGGAGTTTTAGAAGGCCTTAAAAAAGATGATGCAAATTTTCTTGTGAGCGGACTTTTTGATGGATTTGCCAAGCTTTTAAAAAGTTCTCATCCGGCACTGATAAAAGAGTCTGTTTGTTCTCCGGCAGGAACTACCATAGAAGGCGTAGCAAAACTTGAAGAATGCGGTGTTAGACACGCATTTTTACAAGCTGTAAAAGCAAGTGCGAAAAAGCAAAGAAGTTAAATGCAAAAGTATAATTTTAATACCGTTTCAGACGCATGCGTTAAGTGTGGTAAATGTAAACCAAATTGCACTATTTTCAAGATTAGCGGTGATGAAGTTAGAAGTCCTCGTGGTTTTTTGGATCTTCTTGGAGCTTATAATAGAGGTGAGCTTGAATTAGATAAAAATGCAAAAGATATATTTGAAAGCTGCTTTTTATGTACAAATTGCGTAAGTGAATGTCCTAGTAGCCTTGCAACCGATACTATGATTGAAAATGTAAGGTGGGATATCGCGCTCAAATTTGGAATAGCATGGTACAAAAGACTGTTTTTTTGGCTTTTAAGACATAGAAAAGTTATGGATATTTGTGCTAGTCTTGGTTATGTTTTTCAAAGCTGCGCTTTTAAAGTAAATAACGGTGAAATGCGCCCTAGAATGAGTTTTCCTATGGTTAAAAAAGAGCGTCTTTTACCGACTGCTAGTAAAAAGAGCTTTTTAAATTCGCATCCTGAGTTTATAAATAACGGAGGAGAAAAAGCCGTTGGAATTTTTATAGGATGTATGGGAAATTATGCATATATCGGTATCGGCGAGGGATTATTAAAAATTTGTAAAACACTAAATTTAAATGCTCATTTAATGAAAGATCAAAGTTGCTGTGCGGCTCCGGCGTATTTTACCGGGGATTTTAACACGGTTGAGGTTTTGGCTAAAAAAAATATCATGTACTTTGAAAAGGTACTTGAAAAAGTAGATGCGATCATTATCCCTGAAGCCACCTGTAGTGCTATGATAAAAGTAGATTATGAACATTTTTTTGCAAATAATAAAGAGTGGAGAGAGCGTGCAAAAAACGTGAGCAAAAAGATATTTTTGGCTACCGAGTATTTTGAGAAATATACGAATTTGGGAGAAATTTTAAGTAAAATAGGCTTAAATTCAAACAAGCAAACTATAACTTATCACGATCCTTGTCACGCTAAAAAAATGCAAGGAGTTTTTAGAGAACCAAGAGCGTTGCTAAGTAAAATTTATAATATCAAAGAGATGAATGATACTACAAGTTGCTGCGGATTTGGCGGTGTGACTATGCAAAGTGAGAAATATCATCTTAGCCGCGCGGCCGGACTTAGTAGAGCAGAAACGATAAGTGCGACTAAAGCGCAATGTGTTAGCGCAGAATGCAGTGCTTGTAAAATGCAGCTAAATAATGCGCTTCATCTTCGCAGTTCGGATATGAGATGTGAAAATCCTATCGAACTGATAGCAAAGGTTCTGTAAAGAAAGACTAAATTTACTCAAATTATCATTTAAATTTGAGTAAATTTGATATCGAAGCAGGGATTAAAACTTACACCCTTTATACTTTACTAAAATTTCATTTAGATTTTCTACCACGAATTTAGCGTCTTCTATACTCATTAGTTGATGACAAGGCAAGCTTAGCTCAGCTCTATAAAAATCCTCCGCATTTGGCAAACTTATCTCTGCGTAAAGATTTTTGTAAAAGCTAAATTTATAAGTCGGTTTATAATGCACTTGTACGCCGATACCTTTTGCATGAAGTTCTTCGTAAATACTCTGTTTATCGCACCAAAAATCTCTAAAAAGCAAGACCGGATAGAGATGATGAGAACTTTTTACACCTTTGGGTATTTTTATAGTGCTTAAATACGGACTTTTTTTAAATGCTTCATCGTAAAATTTGGCTATCTCATCACGTTTTGCTATAAAAATATCCAACTTTTTCATTTGCGAAGCACCTAAAGCACACGCGACATCGCTTAAACGGTAGTTATAACCAAGAGTTATCATATCTGAGTTCCAAGCTGTTTTTTTGATAATTCCGTGAGAGCGGATCAATCTAGCCTTAGCGGCGATCTCTTCATCGTCGGTTAAAAGCGCGCCGCCCTCAAGCGTGGTTATCGGTTTGATAGCATGGAAACTAAATACGCTAGCGTCTGCGAATGTGCCGACTTTTTTACCATTTATGCTACTTCCAAGAGCGTGAGAAGCATCATCTAGTATCTTAAGACCGTGTTTTTGGGCTATCAAATTTAATGCGTCTATATCTACTGGAAGTCCACCAAAATCAACCGGAGTTATAACTTTTGTTTTTGGAGTTATGAGTTTTTCTACGCTTTTTGGATCGATATTTCCATTTGGTAATATGTCGGCAAATTTAACTTTCGCACCGCACATCAAAGCCGTGTTTGCAGTAGCCGCAAACGTAATAGGAGTCGTGATGACTTCATCGTTACTTTCAAGATTAAACGCTAGATATCCTGCGTGTAAAGCAGAAGTAGCCGAGTTCATCGCTACTGCGAATTTAGCTCCGGTGTAATCACAAAGCGCTTTTTCAAACTCATCTACTTTCTTACCGCAAGTTATGATATCGCTTTTTAAAGCCTCACTGACTGCTTTTATATCATCATCGTCTATGCTTTGTCTGCTGTAAGTCATCATTTTTCCTTTACTTTAGTATGCGCGGTAAGGTTATGCCTTCTTGATCTTGATATTTACCTTTTTTATCGGCGTAACTTGTTTCACACGGTTCATCACCTTGTAAAAATAGAACTTGCGCTATGCCTTCATTTGCGTAAATTTTCGCAGGTAGAGGAGTGGTGTTTGAGATTTCTATAGTGATGTGGCCGTTAAATCCTGGTTCAAATGGAGTAACATTTACTATTATTCCGCATCTTGCGTATGTTGATTTTCCAAGACAGATCGCTAGAACGTCGTGAGGCATTTTGAAGTATTCAACTGTTCTTGCAAGTGCAAATGAGTTTGGCGGGACTATGCATATGTCTCCGATAAAATCAACTACGTTTTTTTCATCGAAGTTTTTTGGATCTACAACAGTACCGCCTATATTTGTGAAAATTTTAAACTCACAACCGACTCTTATATCGTATCCGTAACTAGAAAGTCCGTAGCTAACGACACCTTTACCTATATTTTCTTCACAAAACGGCTCTATCATTTGGTTTTCTATACTCTGTTCGCGTATCCATTTATCGCTTTTTAGTCCCATAATTACTCCTGATTTAAATTTATAAATTATATCATATTGTCATAAAGATGGATTTAAACATTTATTAAATTTTTAGGATATATTTTTTAAATTTATATTTTACAAATATATAAAATTGGATTATAATTAGATTAAATACCGTAAAAAGCTATAAATTATGTAACTTTTTGAGGATTTGTAATTGTTTTATTGTAATTTAATTAAATTTGAATTAGATATTTTTTTAAATTTGTACCAAATCTTTACATAAATTTGCTAAAATGCTATGTTTTGAATAATTTATAGGAGAATTCTTATGACAAGAGATGAAATTAAAGAGCTTATGACTTTCTTTGATGAGACTAACATCAATAGAATTAAGATAAAAGATAAAGAATTTGAGATTGAACTTGAAAAATATGAACCAGAAGCAACTCCGGCTCCAGTTGTTTGTCCTCCGGCACCTGCTCCGACTCCGATAAACGTGAATGTGGTAAATGAAAAAGGTTCTAGCAGTCAAAATTTGAGCGGAGATACTATAAACTCTCCTATGGTAGGAACATTTTATGTAGCTCCAAGCCCTGGAGCAGCAGCTTTCGTAAAACCGGGTCAAACTATAAGAAAAGGTGATTGCATAGGTATTATAGAAGCTATGAAAATTATGAATGAGATAGAAGCCGAGTTTGACTGTCGTATTATAAAATCTCTAATAGCAGACGGTCAGCCAGTAGAGTTTGGTATGGCTTTGTTCGAGGTTGAAAAAATATGAGAGAAATAAAACGAATTCTCATCGCAAATCGTGGGGAAATAGCTTTAAGAGCTCTTAGAACAATACAAGAAATGGGAAAAGAAGCTATAGTAATACATTCTACCGCAGATAAAGACGCGCTTTATGTAAAATATGCAGACGCTTCTATTTGTATAGGAAATCCAAGAAGCACCGATAGTTATTTAAATATACCAGCTATCATCACAGCATGCGAAATCAGCGAAGCTGATGCTATATTTCCGGGATATGGATTTTTGAGTGAAAATCAAAATTTTGTTGAAATTTGCTCTAAACATAATATCAAATTTATAGGTCCTAGCGTAGCGGCTATGGCTCTTATGAGCGATAAAAGCAAAGCTAAGCAAGTTATGATGAGAGCTGGAATTCCAGTAGTTCCAGGAAGTGATGGTTCCATACAAGACATAGATGCGGCAAAGAAACTAGCTCGTGAAATCGGATATCCTATTATAGTGAAAGCTGCTGCTGGCGGAGGCGGTCGCGGAATGCGCGTGGTTGAGCGTGAAGAGGATCTAGAAAAAAGTTTTTGGTCTGCCGAGAGTGAGGCTATGAGTGCATTTGGCGATGGTACTATGTATATGGAAAAGTATATCTCAAATCCACGTCACATTGAAGTTCAAGTCTTAGGTGATGAGCATGGAAATGTAGTTCATATAGGCGAACGCGATTGTTCTATGCAAAGACGTCATCAAAAACTTATCGAAGAGAGTCCTGCCGTAATTTTAGATGATAAAACTAGAGCTAATTTGCATGAAACCGCAGTTAAAGCTACTAAAGCTATAGGTTACGCTGGAGCTGGGACATTCGAGTTTTTGTACGACCAAAAAGATAATAAATTTTATTTTATCGAAATGAATACTAGACTTCAAGTCGAACACTGCGTAAGTGAGATGTGTAGTGGGCTAGATCTTATAGAGTGGATGATACGTATCGCTCAAGGTGAGAAGTTGCTTAGTCAAGATGAGATCAAACTAAGAGGACATGCTATAGAGTGTCGTATAACAGCCGAAGATCCAAAAAGCTTTACTCCAAATCCGGGAAAAGTGACAAAATACATAGCTCCTGGAGGCAGAAATGTTCGTATGGATAGTCATATTTATGAAGGTTATAGCGTTCCACCATACTATGATAGTATGATAGGAAAATTAATCGTTCATGATAAAGATAGAAACAGAGCAATAGCTAAAATGAAAGTAGCTCTTGATGAAATGGTTATACAGGGCATTAAAACCACAAAAGATTTTCATCTTCATATGATGAATAATAGCGATTTTATAAATAACCTTTATGATACGAATTATCTATCTAAGCATTAAAATTTAAATTTGGTATCAAAATTTGATACCAAATTTATCTATCTTTTTATAATTTCTATGTTTGCTTTTACTCTTAGTTTATTAAAATAATCGGCTACCGCTATCTCTTGTTCTTGACTTGCCATAGCTGCTACGACTTCTTTTTCTATACTGTTAAAATCAGGCAGATAAGATCCTTCTTTTGAATATACATAAAACATCTCAAATCCATCTGCTGTTTGAAATATAGGCGTGAAAGAGCCCTTTTTTGTGTTTAAAAGTATATATCGTAATTGTGGATTTAACTCTTTTGACTCTAATACCACATTTTCTATGCTTACTCCTGGCTGTACGCTCATAGGATTTTTCGATATTTCATTGAGGCTTTGCCTATTGTTTGTTAAATATTTTGTAACAGATATTTTTTCAAATTGTACAAACATTTTCGGATTTGCTTCGTAAAATCTTCTAGCATTCTCAGGAGTTATATTTTGACTAGGATTATTTAGTATTCTAGCGTATAGTTTTTCTTTTTTAATACCGGTTTTAATATCGTTTTTAAAGTCTTCACTGCTAATGCCTCTTGACTCGATAACGTTTTTAAATGTGGTTACGTCTATGCCATTTGCTTGTGCTAATGCTGCTATCTTTTCGTCTGCTTCGTAATTATCGGCACTTATCCCAAGAGTTCGTATCTGTGCATCTTCTAATCTCTCTCTTATAAGTACGCTTAAAGCATCGTTTGGAGATATATTCATCTTAGTCATCACTTGCTGAATTTCATAGTCTGTTATAGGCTCATTTTCTACTATGGCAACTAGACCATTTACGTACTCTGCGTGTAATATACCGAGTAAAAAAACAGTTAGAAAAACGATTTTTTTCATAAATAAAACCTTTATTAAAGCAAATTTGAGTTAAAATTATACCCAAATTTAATAAATTAGGAATAAAACAGTTATGCTTACAACTAGATTTGCTCCAAGTCCGACTGGTTTTTTACATGTCGGAGGTCTTAGAACCGCGCTTTATAGCTATCTTTATGCTAGAAAAAACGGAGGTAAATTCGTACTTCGTATCGAAGATACGGATCTAAAAAGAAACTCTGAAGAAGCGGTAATTGCTATAAGAGAAGCATTTAACTGGTGCGGACTAGATTATGATGGTGAAGTAACTTACCAATCAAAAAGATTTGACATATATAAAGAGTATATAAAGAAGCTTTTAGATGAAGGCAAAGCATATAAATGTTATATGACAAAAGTAGAACTTGATGAGCTAAGAGCCGCGCAAGAAGCTAAAAAAGAGCGTCCAAAATATGATGGCAGATATAGGGATTTTACCGGCACTCCGCCAGCAGGCATCGAACCAGTTATCCGTATCAAAGCGCCTCTTAACGGAACTATAGAGTTTAAAGACGGTATAAAAGGCGACGTGAAGTTTAACTGCGCCGATATACTTGATGATTTTATCATAGCAAGAAGCGATGGTACGCCGACTTATAATTTTTGTGTGGTGATAGATGATGCTTTGATGGGAATTACTCATGTTATAAGAGGAGATGATCATCTTAGCAATACCCCAAAACAGATCATACTTTATGAAGCGCTCGGATTTAACTTGCCTGAATTTTTTCACGTGGCTATGATAAACGGAAGTGATGGTTCAAAACTATCTAAAAGACACGGCGCAACCGATGTTATGGAGTATAAAAGTATGGGTTATCTCCCTGAAGCGCTTTTGAATTTCCTTGTACGTTTAGGCTGGAGCCATGGCGATGATGAGATCTTTTCTATGAGTGATATGTTAAAATACTTTGATCCGCACGATATAAATAAGTCTGCTTCTACGTATAACCTTACAAAACTCGATTGGCTAAATGCGCACTATATAAAAACTCTGCCTTATGAGCGTTTGGCTGATGATATGAAGTTTTTCGGTATCGATTTTAGAGCGTTTGATAAAGGAGAGCTACTTTTAAATTCGCTTAGAGAGAGAAGTAAGACTTTAGTGGAGCTTAAAAACTCAGCTTTAAATATTATAAATTCACCCGAAACTTACGATGAAAAAGCTGTTGCTAAATTTATAAATACTGAATCAAAAGAGCTTTTAAAAGAGTACGCCGCTAACCTAGAAGATAAGAATATCTCAGCTAAAGATTGTGAAGATATTACCATAGCATTTTTAGAAAAGCGCGATAAAAAGCTAAAAGACATAGCGCAGCCTATTCGTATCGCCATAACAGGCAGCGCAGTTAGTCCTAGTATATTTGAAGTTATAGAGGTGATAGGTATAAAAGAGCTAAAATCTAGAATAGCCGCTCTTTTAGAAAAATTAGATTAAGCTTAAAATTAAAGATATATTTTGCTAATATAAATTTAGATTTTAAATTTAAGTTTGGTTCTGATTTCTTTGTTTTTAAAGATATCAAATTTAATATATTCGTATATTCAAATAAATAAAAAAGTTGGATTTAATATGGTAAATTATCTCGGTGCTTGTCTGTTTTTTAGCTCTCAAGCCTTTTCAAGAATTTCTGAAGAGATTGCAAAAGAGTATTTTATGCCGACAACTCTTTCACCATCTCACGCTTATTTGCTGCATGCTATAGTTCTTAGCGAAGGCATAAGTCCTAGCAAGTTGGCTAGTATAATGTGTTTGTCTCCATCTACTGTAACAAGACTTGTTGATAAACTAGTTTATAGAGGTCTTGTTGAGCGTGAATTTATAGGAAAAACTTCGAATTTAAAAGCTACAAAAAGCGGAGTGGAGTTAAAAGATATTATAGAACAATCTATGCAAAAATTAAATTCTAAATTTATAGAAATTTTTGGCGAACAGAAAATAGAGAGTTTAAATTTATATTTTAAAGAGTTTATTTTAAAATTAAATTCAAAAGAAAATTTATAAATATTGTATTTATATTTTTTTATTTAATCTTATAAATGTATAAAATTATCAAATTTATTTTTTAAATTTAAATATATATTATAATAATTTGTTAGCCTAAATTTTCAGGTTTTATCTTGTAAAATTACAAAAAGTAACACAAAATTTAAATTTTCAGATATTAAATTCAGATTTAATTATAATTCATGCTAATTTAGTTATAATCCGTAAATTACAAAATTTATCAAAGATAAAATTAAGGAAGTGAAGATGGATTTAAGACAAAGGGCTTTGGACTACCACGAAGGTGGCAAAATAGAAATAAATGTTAAAAAACCTTGTAAAACTGCAGATGACTTAAGCGTGGCTTATAGTCCAGGAGTTGCAGAGCCTTGCAAAGAGATAGAAGCGGATAACGAATTAGCTTATAGATATACGAATAAAGGCAACCTTGTTGCAGTTATCACAGATAGTACAGCCGTGCTAGGTCTTGGAGATATAGGCGCTGTTGCTGGAAAGCCTGTTATGGAAGGTAAATCCGTTTTATTTAAAAAATTCGCAAACGTGGATGCGTTTGATATCGAGCTTGATGAGCACGATCCAGACAAGATAGTTGAGATCTGCAAAGCTCTTGCTCCAACATTTGGCGGTATAAATTTAGAAGATATCGGCGCACCAAAATGTTTTTACATAGAGAAAAAACTTCAAGAGAGCGTAAATATCCCAGTTATGCACGATGATCAGCACGGAACTGCTATTATAACGACTGCAGGACTTATCAATGCTCTAAAAATCACAGGCAAAAAAGTTGGCGAGATAAAAGTCGTAGTTAGCGGAAGCGGCGCGGCTGGAATCGCATGCGCGAAAATGTATAGAAATCTTGGTGTAAAACATATCGTAATGTTAGATAGCAAAGGCGTTATACATACTAAAAGAGAAAATTTAACTCCTGAAAAAGCTGATTTTGCTATAGATACGGACGCTAGAACTTTAGCTGATGCGATGAGAGGTGCTGATATGTTCCTCGGTCTTTCAAAAGCCGGTGTTTTAAGCAAAGATATGGTTGCTAGCATGGCATCAAATCCTATAATATTTGCCTTAGCAAATCCAACTCCTGAGATCATGCCTGAAATCGCTCACTCCGTAAGAGATGATATAATGATGGGAACAGGAAGAAGCGACTATCCAAATCAAGTAAATAATGTTTTGGGATTTCCGTTTATATTTCGCGGTGCGCTAGACGTGAGAGCTACAAAAATTACTGAAAATATGAAAATAGCGGCAGCGCATGCTTTAGCCGAGCTCGCCGAAGAATACGTACCAGATAGCGTTTTAGAAGCTTATGGCGAAAAAGATATTAAATTTAGTAAAGATTACATTATACCAAAACCATTTGATCCTAGAGTTCTTTTGGTGGTAGCCCCGGCAGTTGCCGAAGCAGCCGTAAAAGACGGAGTTACTTTGGTTAAAGATTTTGATAAATCGGCTTATATAGAAAAGCTTAAAAAATTATTTTAATTAAGTAAATTTGATAATAGCTATCTTAAAAATAGGTAGCTATTTTTAATATTT
Organism: Campylobacter sp. TJR-1; assembly: GCF_032840035.1. NCBI lineage: Bacteria > Pseudomonadati > Campylobacterota > Epsilonproteobacteria > Campylobacterales > Campylobacteraceae > Campylobacter > Campylobacter sp. TJR-1. The sequence goes on from NZ_JAWIZX010000005.1 coordinate 83,096, forward strand.
GTATATCCAAAATAGAGTAAAAATTTTATTACGAATCCGAATAAAACTAAATTAAAATTACTCAACCGGTGCAAACTAGCACCAAAAATGATCTAAAAATTATAAATAAACTACTCAAAAATTCAAAAAATAGATTTTTCGATATAAATTTAGTTTTTCTAAATGTTCTTTATAATATGTAGATGAACTAGATTTCTAAATTTTCAATTATTCTTTACTTTCTATATGATTTAGTATAAATTTTCTTAAATTATTCATTTGCTAAATTGCGTTTGAAATTGTCAAATTAAGTAAATTTACAGTATAATTCAGGCAAGAAAGTAAAAACAATAAAGGAAAAAGAATGCAAAATATAAGGCTAATATCGCATCCTCTTATTGAACATAAACTTACCATTTTAAGAGACAAAAATACCGATCCGTTTCAGTTTAGAATGTTAATTGATGAGATAACTTATCTAATGCTTTTTGAGGCAAGTAGGGATTTTGAGTTAAAAGATACTGAGGTTATAACTCCAGTTGCGACTACAAAATCAAAAAAATTAGCTCAGAAAATAATGATATGTCCGATTCTAAGAGCTGCTCTTGGTATGCTTGGTAGCGTATTTAAACTACTTCCTGATGCTAGCGTAGGATTTTTAGGATTTCAAAGAGATGAAAAAACATTAAAAGCAGAGTTTTACTATGCAAAACTTCCAAAAGATCATGCCGAACGCATTGCAATAGTTATAGATCCTATGTTTGCTACAGGCGGTACTGCTATAGACGCGGTTCGATTTTTAAAAGAAAAAGGTGTGAAAAATATTAAATTCATATCTATTTTAGCGGCTCCTGAAGGGCTTAATAGATTTAGCGAAGTCTATCCCGATGTTGAAGTTTATACAGCTGCGATCGATAGAGGCTTAAATGAAAAAGGTTATATAATTCCGGGTCTTGGAGATGCTGGAGATAGAGTTTTTAACACTGTTTATTAGGAAAAATATGGTTTTTGGCAAAATTGATTATCTAAATTTACTTCCGTTTCATGTGTTTTTGAAGTCTTATCCTCTACAAAACGCTGCTAAAAAAAGTATTGAATTTAAAAAAGGCGTACCTAGCAAATTATGCAAAGATCTCTATTATAGGCGTATAGATGCGGCTGTTATCTCAAGTATAGAAAGCAGACGAAGCAAATATAAAGTGCTTGATTTTGGAATTTGCGCGAAAAAAGATGTGAAATCGGTCTTAGTCCGTAAAAATACAAAAAGAAGTTTAGATCCGGCATCAATGAGCTCAAATATGTTAAGTCGAATTTTAAAACTAGATGGAGAGGTTATAATAGGAGACAATGCACTTATAGAGTATTTGAAGTGTGGAGAAGACGAGTTTTACGATATGGGCAAGATCTGGAATCAAAGAACTGGCTTACCGTTCGTATTTGGCAGATTTACTTATATAAAAAATAAAAATAGCTATAAAAAAATTATTAAAATTTTTTTAAATAGAAATATAAAGATACCAAAATATATTCTTGATAATTATGTAATTAGCAGAGGCGTGAAATCTAATGATATCATATGGTATCTTAAATTTATAAGCTACAAAATAGGTGTAAAAGAGAAAAAATCTCTTAAAATATTCTTAAATAAAGCCAGAAATCTTAAATTTAATCCAAACAGTGTTTAAATTCGTAACATTATTGAAAAAATAATTGGTATAAATTCTAAAGTTAAACGAAGCTTTAAATATTTTTTTATATAATAGATTACAAATTTTTAATATAGGAGCTGTAAATGGGAGTGCACGAATACATCAATCACACACTTGAACACATCAAAAAAACAAGTCCGGGGCAAAATACGTTTTTACAAGCCGCGACCGAAGTTTTACATAGTCTTGAACCTCTTCTTAGCGCAGAAGATAAGTATCTAAAACATAAAATCATAGATCGTATCGTAATGCCGGAGAGAACAACGATGTTTAGAGTAACTTATATGAATGATAAGAATGAGCCGTGTTCTCACTTTGGTTATCGTGTTGAATTCAACTCAGCTCTTGGACCTTATAAAGGTGGTTTAAGATTTCATCCATCAGTTTGCTTAGATATAATTAAATTTCTTGGTTTTGAGCAAATTTTGAAAAATTCGCTTACTGGGCTTAATATGGGCGGAGGAAAAGGCGGAGCTAATTTCGATCCAAAAAGGGAAAAGCGACGGCGAAATAATGAGGTTTTGTCAATCGTTTATGAATGAACTTTATAAGCTAATAGGCGACGTAAAAGACGTACCTGCTGGCGATATCGGAGTAGGCGGTCGCGAGATCGGATATATGTTTGGTCAATATAAAAAATTAACAAATCGATTTGATGGAGCCCTTACTGGCAAAGGTTTGAGCTGGGGCGGAAGCCTTGCTAGAACAGAAGCTACTGGATACGGTTCTGTTTATTTTGCGAATGAAATGTTAAAAAAATCAGGCGGTTCTTTAGAAGGTAAAAAATGCTCAGTTAGCGGAGCAGGAAATGTTGCTATATATACTGTAGAAAAGCTGTATGAATTTGGAGCGCTTCCTATTACTGTTAGTGATTCAACCGGATTTGTTTACGACAAAGATGGAATCGATACTCAGCTTTTAAAACGCTTAAAAGAGGTAGAGAGAAAAGGTCTTAGCGACTATACTGATTTTAGAAAAATGCGGTATTTACTCCAGTGAAAGCATATAAAGAAGGTACAAACGGTGTTTGGAGCGTACCTTGCGACGCAGCTTTTCCTAGTGCTACTCAAAACGAACTTCATTTGGTGGATATAAAAACTCTTTATAATAACGGTTATCGCTTGGTTTGCGAGGGTGCAAATATGCCTAGCACTCTTGATGCTATAGATTTTATGATTAGCAAAAAAGACTTTTTATTTGGTCCTGCTAAAGCGGCGAACGCAGGTGGCGTTGCTACTAGCGGTTTAGAGATGGCTCAAAATGCAAGTATGCAAAAATGGAGTTTTGAAGAGGTCGATAAAAAACTACATGATATAATGAGAAATATATTTAATGAGAGTTACGATACATCAGTAGAGTTCGGAGATGTCGGAAACCTTGTTCTTGGAGCAAATATAGCAGGATTTAGAAAAGTTGCTGACGCTATGATAGATCAAGGATATGTTTAATAGATATCTAAATTTGGCTGATATTCAGCCAAATTTTTCCTCGGCTTCATAAGTTTATCTTATATCGTCTAAGCTTAAAGGATATCCGAATTCCAGATCTTTCTTTGCTGTTTTTCCTAAAATTTCATCATAAAATTTAGGATGAAGTCCGTTATTCGGGCGTATTGAGCGGATATTTTGCGGCGTTAAAATTTCACCCTTTTTAATACGTTCTACTACAAAAAGCGATCTAGCGCTTCTTCTATTTCTTTCATTTATACTATAATCCACGCTTCCAAGAGCCTTATAAGTATTTCTAACTGCGCTACTCATAGCTTTAAACTCATCTTTATTTAAAGAAAATCCACTATCCTCTCCGCCTAAAGCGCGGTCTATAGTAAAGTGTTTTTCTATCATGCTAGCTCCTAACGCGACTGCTGTTATCGGGACTTCTAAGCTCATAGAATGATCGCTGAGCCCGACTTTTACGCCCATAGGGGAAAATCTCTTAAGCATATCTTTTATAGTGATTAGATTCATATCTTCTATCTTTGCAGGATAGCTTGAAGTGCATTTAAGTATAGTTATGTCATTGTTTCCTACGCTTTTGCAAGCATCTATTGCTTCATAAATTTCTTCTAGGCTTGAAATTCCGGCTGAGATTATCATAGGTTTTTTAAATTTAGCGGCGTATCTTATGAGCGGATAATCTATCGCTTCAAAAGAGGCTATCTTATACATAGGAACGTTAATGCTCTCTAAAAAATCCACTGCACTATAATCAAACGGAGTTGAGAAAAAGTCTATCCCGATCTCATCGGCGTACGCTTTTAGCTCGCTTTGCCACTCCCAAGGAGTGTATGCTTTTTTGTATAGATCATATAAGCTTTGTCCTGCCCAAAGACCGCCTTCTTGAGTCATAAATATCTCATCTTTGCAATCTATCGTGATAGTATCGGCCGTGTAGGTTTGCACTTTTAGGGCGTCGGCTCCGGCGTCTTTTGCCGCTTTTATGATTTTAAAAGCTAAGTTTTTATCTCCGCAGTGATTAGCAGACATTTCAGCTATTATGTACGGCCTCTGTGATGTAGAATTCATTTTGTATATCTCCGTTGTTTTGTGAGAAAGTCTCTTTGTCTATACTTGATATTTTCAAATCGGCTTTTTCAAATAGATCTTTAATCATATCTAGAGTATAAAACGTATATAATAGATCTTTATGAGACTCTTTCGTTACTTTATAAACATTCGGTTCTAAATTTATAGCGTCATTTTTCAAACTATCGTTTTGAGTCCTAAAATTTACTAAAATTTTACCGTTTTTATTTAGATGATTTTTAAACTCGCTTAGCAAATTTACTACGATATTTGGGGTAAATAGATGCAAAACTCCCCAAGAGAGTATCGCGTCTACTTTGGTGCCACCGATTATATCTTTTAAGCTTTTATTTTTATTATTTAAAAGTATGAGCCTACCCCCCCCCATTTCTACGCACTCATTTAGTCTTGCAAAAGCTACTTCAAGAGGCTTTTGGTTGATATCTACGCCGATTATTTTCTTTACTCCGGCTCTATTTAAGCATTCAAGATGTCTTCCTGTAGCGCACCCAAAATCAAGCGCACTTTGAAATTTATTTTTAAAAATAAAACGCACGACATGCTCGTTTGGATATATTAAATCGCCATTTAAAACAAGTTCTTCCCATTTTGCTAAATTTGTTTCGTAATCTTTAAAACTATTTTTCATTAAATTTCCTTAAACCTTTTTAGCTTCGATAATATGCCATGAATTTATTATATTACCATCATTTGTACTAAATTCTTCATAATCTTTGCTGGTTATTTTTAAGCCGACACTCTCATAAATTTTTTCTATTTCATCTAAATTTGGGAAGTAATAAAGCATTCCTTTGTGAGACTCTTCATCTATGATAAACGTATCTCCATCTATCTCTTTTCCTCTTTTATATAAAGAGTCTTTTCTGGTTCTCCAGTTGGCAAATATGCTTCCGCCTTCATTTAAAATAGACGCAAACTGTTTAATGAAATTTGAAGTTATCTCTCTTGCGTTTAGATGTGTTATACCCCAGCAAACTACGCAATCAACTTTTTCTCCGCCTAATATCTCGTTTAAATTTAAAACTTCTCCGCTTTGAAATACTTCGCATTTTACGCCGTTTTCATTACAGCGATTTTTAGCTATTTGTAAAACGGATTTATTATAATCCACGCCGATTATATGAGGAATCTTTGCTTTGCTCATCATTTCAAGGTGTCTTCCATCGCCGCACCCAAAGTCTAAAACGGTTTTAAACGACCTTCTGTTTGCAAAAACATATCTTGTAAGGTATTCGTTCGGATATAATAAATATCCAGTAGATACGTGTTCTCCCCACAGTTTGTAAGCATTTTCTTGAGCTTGTTTTACACTTTCGTTCATTTTATCTCCTTTTTAAATTTTTTTATAAGAGCGTCCGTATTTGTTAGACACTCTTGCTTGTTGCTAGCTACTATGATGGCATATCCTCTATTCATAATGCTTGCACCGTTTATCACTTTGGCTAAGATTCCATTTATGTTGCACTCATATTTTACAATTCCAAGCTTGTTTTTTAAAATTTCGAAATTAGGCGGAACAACTCTACCTTCAAAATCAAAATACCTGATAATCGCATGTTTTGTAAATTTAGGCTCAAAACTAAAGGGTTTGCCTAAAATCATATTTATCCACTCTTTAGTCATATTTACGCCAGTTGATATCTCTACGAACGTACTTGAGAGATAGTGACCGCTTGGACGTGGAGCTAGCTCTATGATGAACGGCTCTCCTTCAGGCGTTATGATGAGATCCGCGTTTATAAGGCAGTTTTTTAAATTTAGCCTAGTAGCGACTCGCTGCATATAGCGTGTGACTTCCAAAATCTCCGGAGCACTCAAATTTCCTATGCTTTGCCGATAAGGAAGCGGCGTAAGGAGTTTTTCTCTTATAAGTATGTGAATATATTTTCCATTTATCACTGCCCCACTTAGTCCATATTCCGTCCCCTCTACTAATGTTTCAGCTAAAAAATCTTCTTTGCTTAAGTCTATTTTTGCTAAAGCATTTTTGAATTCATGTTGATCTTTTACCGCTATGACGTCTCTGCTTCCGCTTCCAAATCGCGGTTTAATGATAAGTGGAAATTTAAGTACTCTTAAATCTAAATTCGGAGTGATCAAATGACATTCTATAGGTCTCAAATCCCCTTCCTCACTTGGAGGGAATACCCCCCCCCATAGTTTCGTTAGTTAGATTTCTTAATTTTTTATGAAATAGAAGTTTATCCGTGCATAAATCAGCGGCTTTGTAGCTAACACCGCCTAGTTTGTAGTAGTCATTTATACTTCCGGTCGTTATCAAGTATCTACCGATGGGAACCGGTAAAATCGTTATAGGCTCGTACCCCCCCCCCGTAAGTTTTTCTATGATGTTTTTTGGATCTCTTATATCAACTACGTAAGATACGTCGGCAAGCCTTAGTCCGATTGCGTCTTTATTTCCATCAAAAGCTACGACTTTAAGTCCGGCTTTTTTGGCTTCATTGATGGCAAAAACACTCTCGCTACTAGCACCTATTACTAGAGCGACTTTTTGGTTCATTTTAACTCCTTTATAAATTTAGAATCTTTTATAAAATCATCTAAATTTTCTTTGCTATCTTTTATGGTTTCTATAGCAAGAAATTTATCTTTATCTATGATAGAGTGGATTTTTTTAAAATCAATATTTCCATCTCCAAAATGCAAATGCGCGTCATAAATGCTTGTGCTATCGTTATCGCTTATATGATATACAAGCGGATTTAAAGAGTTAAATTTGGCAATGTACTCGTAAATACCCAGTTTTTGATAGTTTGCGCTTACTAGGGCGTGACCGATATCAAGGCAAAATCCATGTCCTGTTTGGTCTATTATTTTTTTTATCATTTCAAAAGTTGAACCGATGCAAAATGCGTTTGGAGCGTTATCCATAGGTACTACGTAAGGCTTGTTTTCTATTATAAATTTAAAATCTTTTATACTATTTATCTGTCTTATACTTTCATCAACATTGCCGCCGATACCAGGATGAAAAACAGTGTAAATAGCGTCAAGCTCAAGGCTATAAGCACGAGCGAGTTCTACTAGTTTTAAATTTGAACTAAATTTATCTTTATTTGAAAAATCTAAACCGCTGCTAAAATGCGGAGCATGAATAGCAAATGGAATACCGAATTTAAGTTTTAGATCCGCCCAAATTTTGATTTTGTTAAGAGAGTTTGGCACTGAGTAAAGCTCGATATAGTCATAAACTCCACTTTCATAAAGATTTGCCGCACTATTTATATAATTTTCATTCAAAGACCATAGTTTAAGACCGATTTTATAAGCCATGTAACACCTTGTATTTAAGCTCTGCCATTTTCCAATCGTCCATAGTATCGATATCTTGTGTAACATTTTCACTTAAGATGAATGGTACTCTATCATCAGAGTTTAGCGCGTTTGCTTTATAAAAATAGAACATTCCGGCGTCATGATACGTTGGTTTTAGATCTTGAGATCTTTTATTTGCGTTAAGCGGTTCGCGGTATTTTAAAAAACCTTTTTCATCTACTATAAAAGCTCTTTGCACGGGAAATGAAAATTTGACTACTGGAGTTAATTTGCTCGCATTTGTAGATACGAATGTTTCATACGCTTCTTTTAAAAGTTCGCCGCTTATAAACGGTGCGCAAGGATAAATGCAGCATATATTTTCGATAAGAGTTCCTAGTTTGGCGTATTGGCTTAGTACTTCTTCTATAACGTCGTTTGTAGTAGCAAAGTCATCCGCTGTTTTGGTACTTCGCAAAAACGGAACTTTTGCGCCTAAATTTTTAGAGATACTAGCTATCTCTTCATCTTCGGTTGAAACCATAATCTCATCAAAAATTCCGGCATTTATAGCGGCATTTATAGCGTAATATATCATAGGTTTTCCCATAAAATCTTTGATATTTTTACGCGGAATTCTTTTGCTTCCGCCGCGCGCTGTTATAATAGCTATATTGTTTATCAAGTTTTGTTCCTTGAGAATTTTATCTGCAATGATAGCATAAATTTAGGATAGGGCTTTATAAGCCCCATGTTATTTTAGATCGCTCTCGTCGATCATTGCAGGTACGCCTCTTATAGCACCTGTTTCAAAGTATTTCATTATATTTGCTTGTTCTGTTTTTACTTGATCGGCAGTTATATTAGTTGGAGCGGATGCGTCTTTGGCATAGTATTTTCTTAGAATTTTTATCTTTATGGCATCGTCTTTTACGCCTTTTACCTCTTTATATATCGCGATTGATTTTTTTATCGCATCTTCGCCGTGGCTAGGAATTGGAGCCATGATAACTTTTAAATTTGATTCTTCTAAATCTTTTTCAATTCTGTCAAGTTCGATTCTGCAATATGGACAGTCCGGATCGGTAAATAAGTATTTTGTAGGTTTTTTAGGGTCATTTCCTAGATTGATAATTTTTGATTTATCAAGATTTTTTATAAGTGCTGCTAATTTGCTATAAGCTTCGCCCATAGAGGCTTTTTCTTGTATATCGTTAAATTTACCTAGATAAGATACTCTTTTATTTACGTCTATGATATCTGGAAATACATATTTGCCATCTGTAAATAAAACTTGTTTTTGGCTCTGTTTTCCATCTGTGATATTTACTATAATTTGGTCGAAATTTGTACCTTCAAGCTTTGATTTTGACTCTATTTTTACTTGCAAACCCTCATTTGAAGCAGCTTTAAAGAGATCTAAAATCTCCGCATCGTTTATAGCAAACATGGAAGTAGCCGCTATTAGAGAACTTATAATTAAAACATTTTTCATCTGTTACCTTAAAATATAAAATTTCAAACATTATAGGCGTTGTTTTTAAACAAAAAGCCTATCGTTTTCAAATTTCTTGATATCGGCAAATTTATCAAGATATTCTAAATACGCCAACGCATATTTTCTACTTAAATTTAGATGATTTTTAGCGCTGGTTATGTTTACTTTACCTTCATTTTTTATTATATCTCTTAGCATATTTATCACTTTATTTAATGCATTTGAGCTTATAAAAAGGTTGTGTTCTAGTCTTACTACTTTTTTTGCTTTTGTGAGCTTTTTTAGAGCCGCGTCTCCTACTATTTTATCGATATCAAGCTCATCATATATGTTATACGGTGCTTTTGGAGTAATATATCCTTTTTCTAAAATATCATAAATTTTACTTTCTACCGTTGTATTTAATTCATCGAAATTAGTTCCGAATTTAGTATAAATACTTCCGTTTTTTTGGACTATTTTATTTGTTTCTAGCTCATTTAAAACAGCTTCTATAAAATCCGTACTTGCCCAAGACAGCTTTGTATTTATGCTAGATGGAGAGAACATGGCGTCTTTGTTTTTGTTTATTATAAATTTGATAAATTCTTTAACATCGCTATAGCCGTCATTTGTGTAGATACAAGCCGCTTTTTTATCCACAAAAACATTTTTTAAATTTGAAGCTATATCTAGTGCCGTGCTTGTACTCATTCCAAATCTTTGCAAAGACGATATAAGTCCAAAACCATGTCTATGTGATCTGCTTAAAATCTCAAAAGCTTGTACGAAATCCATATTATTGAGCGCTGAAAGTAGATCTGACTTAACATCTTTTTTAAGAGGTTCGCTTACTGGATTTAGAACAAATCCGCCGCCTATAACTCTGCTATTTTTCAGTAAAATAAACGGCTCGTTAAACTCTAAAAACATCATTTTATTAAATTTAAATGTAAAAAAATTGTCTTTTAAAAGAGCGGCTTTTGCATTGACTTGTTTAGATCCGACGCAAAAAACGACTTCGCTATTGTGAGTCAAATCTCCGCTCACAAAACAATCAGCTTCAAAAAATCCTCTCCAAAATCCCTTTTTGCTTAAAATTTGCCCTTTTTTTAAAGCGTAAGTTTTATCTCCGCTTAAGTTTAACGCGGCTCTATTTGGAGCTTCTACCGTCTTTGCGCTCCTAGAATGAACCTCTAAATTTCTTAATATAAAACTTTCATTTAAATCCAAGTTTAAAATTTGCTCCCCGACTTTTAGAGTGCCTTTTAATACGCCTCCTGTGACGACCGTGCCATGACCTTTTACTTGAAAAACTCTGTCTATGTAGTAGCGAAAAACAGAGTCTTGATCATGCGTTTTTCTTTGGATCGTAAAAAGATAATTTTTTAGCGCATCTATGCTGTTTTTATCTTTTATACTGACGAAAAAACTTCTTAAAATTTCTAAATTCGAGAAATCTTTTATAAAATCCAATACACTGTTTTTGACTTCTAATTGCTCATTTTTACCTACCAAATCACATTTTGAAAATACTAAAATTATATTTTTTACATTTAGTAAATTTAATATTTCTATATGCTCTTTTGTTTGTGGCTTAAGTCCTTCGTTGGCTGCTATTACGAGCATACAAGCGTCAAATTGAAATGCTCCGCTTATCATAGTTTTGACTAAATTTTCATGACCAGGAACATCGATAAATGCTATATTTTTAATTCCGTTATTTAAATTTGAAAAACTAAGATCTATCGTAATACCGCGTTTTATCTCGTCTGATGTTTTGTCGCCTTCATAGCCGTTTAAAGCTTTGATAAGTGCTGTTTTTCCGTGATCTATATGACCTGAGGTTCCTATTATTATGCTATTCATCACTCATTCCGTTTATAATTTTTATGATGTTTTCTATATCATTTTCAAAAATAGAACGAAAATCAAGCAAAAACTCCGCGTTTTCAATTCTGCCTATGATTCCGTATTTTCTAAATTTAAACTCATTTTTGTTTGCGTTTCCTTTGAAAAATAACCCGATTGATGGATAGCTTTTATTTGGCATTGTTCCTCCGCCGACAAAAGTTTTAGTCTCTTTTATGCTAGCTTCTAGTTTGATGTTTTCTAAAACTTTCTTAGCTTGTACTTCTAGTTCGCTTAGTGTTTTATAAATTTGATTTATAGGTTTTATGAGATGAAAATCTTTGTTTAAGTACGCTTTTATCGTTTCATTTAACATGCTAAGCACCATTTTATCGACTCTTAACATTCTTAAAATTTGATTGTTTTTAAGCTTATTTATAAGCTCTTTTTTACCAAGTATTATGCCGCATTGCACACTGCCAAAAAGCTTATCACCGCTAAAACTTATTATATCAACTCCACTTTGTATCAGTTTTTTTACGTTTGGCTCATCTTTACTTAGAGAATACGGAAGCGTATTTACATATCCGCTACCAAGATCGTAATAGTTTAGAATTCCTCTTTTTTGGGTTAATTTCGCGATATCATTTATAGAAACTTCGCTGGAGAACCCGACTATATCATAGTTTGATTTATGTACTTTTAAGATCATGGCGGTGTTTTCATTTATGGAGTTTTCATAATCGCTTAGATGGGTTTTGTTTGTAGTGCCAATCTCTTTTAATATAGCTCCGCTGTTTTTCATTACTTCTGGTACTCTGAAACTTCCACCGATTTCTACTAATTCACCGCGACTAACCAGTACTTCTTTCTCGTCGGCAAAACTATTTAATATGAGAAAAACCGCGGCTGCGTTATTATTTACTATAAGAGCGTCTTCGCAACCAAATAGCAGTTTTAAAAGATAGCTTGTATATGCGTATCTATCGCCTCTTTTTCCGCTGCTTAAGCCGTATTCTAAATTTGAGTATGAAGTCATAAGATGAGTTGCTTGTTTAATTAAATCTTCGCTGATAGGACTCCTGCCAAGGTTGGTATGTATTATAACTCCAGTTGCGTTTATAAGCGGTTTTGGCTCGATATTTTGAAACTTGGCGTATGCGTTTTTTATCAAATTTATAACATCTTGCTCTGATATAGTTTCATTTTGATTTTTACTTCTTATCTCTTCTAATACTGATTTAGAGATGTCTAAAAGTGCTGGTTTAAAATAGTTTTGAAACTCTTTTAGATTTGGAATTTTATCTATTTTTGGAAGTTTATTCATAGCTTTTCTCATTTAAATTTAAACTCAGTATATCATTTTTTAGTTTTGATTTTCCTTTTAAGTTAATTATTAGTTATAAATAATCAGCCTAAATTTATACAAATGATTATAAAATGAGTATAATATTTTAATCAAGGAAAATTATGCAAGAGTTTGCATTTTTATATGACAATAGCGAAGAAATAGTTCTTGACGATAGTATAAAAACTCTAAATTTGCCAAATGATGAAGAGTTTTTAGTTTCTAATTCAAAGTCCTTAAATGCTCAGATATATGCTCCGGAGATAAATTTTTATCTAAATAATACCAAAGAGAATATGCTATTAAAAGCTAAAAACTCATTGAAGCTTTATGAAGCTAGAGCTACCGCGTTTGATTTTGCTTTAGACGCTGATTTATCAAAGAGCGTCGGTAAAAATATTTTACTAATTAGCGATGAGTTGGAGTTATCTGTAAAAAAGCTGGAAAATGCAGGATTTAAGGTAATTTGCTTAAATCATAATGAAGTTAAGTTTTTATATGGAGAGATAGGTGAATTAGTAGCTATAGTACTGCAAAAAGATGGTGAGTTTGAGATAGAGTTTGATATTTTGTTAGTCAGAAATGCTAAAGATTATATGCTAAAACAGAGCGGTTGTTTTGAGATCGACGGTTTAGAAGATTATGAGATTTTAAATCTTGCAAATAAAGTAAGTCCCGTGTTTAATTATAAAAAAATAATTGCTTATGACGCTCAAACCTGTCAATACAAAAGTAGAAGAACAAAGCATTGCGCTAAATGTGTAGATGCCTGTCCTACCGTTGCTATAATGAAAGATGATGAGATAAAAGAACTTGAGTTCTCAGATATCGACTGCATAGCTTGCGGAGTCTGTATAAGCGTCTGTCCGAGCGGATCGCTTGAGTATAATTCGATGCCAAGAAATGGATTTTATGAAGTTGCTAAAATATATGCGGATAAAATAGTTTTGGCGTTTGAGGAGTGTTTGGATATCTCAAATTTAAGTATAAATTTAAAAGAAAACATACTTCCTTTTCCTCTAAAATCAGTAAATTTTTTAGATCAGTCTTATCTTTTGACTCTGCTTCAAACAACAGGCGCCACCGTGGTTTTATATGCAAAACAGATAACAAGCGGCACAAAAGAGAGTCTTGAGCTGGTTAATGAAATTTATGAAAAAATATATGGAACTAAAGGCATAGAAGTAGCAAATGACGAAGAGAGTTTAAAAATAGCTTTGGATAGAGCGTCATTTATATCAAATAGTAAATATGATCTCAATGAGACAAATCTTAGCAAAAGAGAAATTTTTTCTAAAAGAGTTTTACATATGTTAAATGGTAAAAACCATGGTAAAACAGGCTGTGGTGAGTTAGTAAGATATGGAAGAATCGTTGTAAATGAAAGCAGCTGTACTCTTTGTTTATCGTGTGTGGGAGCTTGTAATGTTGGAGCGTTATATGCTGATAAGAGCGATAATTCGCTTAAATTTAACGCGTCTATTTGTACTACTTGCGGGTATTGCGAGACTAGCTGTGCCGAAAAAGATACGTTAACGGTCATAAGAGACGGAATGAGTCTTGAGCCGAGCTATTTTGAGTATAAAACTTTGGCTAAAGATGAGTTATTTAAATGCGCGGAATGCGGCAAAGAATTTGCAACCGTGAAATCCGTTAAAAAGATAGCTTCCATGCTTGAGCCTGTATTTAACGGAAATGATTTGAAGATTAGGACGCTTTATTGTTGCGCTGATTGTAAAGCAAAACTTATGATGATGAGTGATTTAGAAAAGGAAGATTTATGAGCGATTTAGATATTGGAAGAAGTTATTATTATGAATTTTTATCTTATCCGCTATTTTACAGTGAAGATAAAAAACGTTATGAAGAGTTTATAGAACAAGCCATTTACCTTGCTAAAAGTCCTATAGATCCATCAAATGATGTTGATTTTGCAAATATTATTAAATTTAGTTTTGATGAGTTTAAAAAAGAGCAAAATTCTGTTTTATTTGATCTTAGTTATACAAACATTCCTCTAAGTGCTAGCTTTTATGATGAGGGAAGAGATGATGGCAATAAGCGTTTGAAAGTTATAGAAATCTTAAAAAGAAGCAATTTTAGAAGAGATACGAATAAGTGCAGCTGCTCTGAGGATTATTTGGGCTTTATTTTCAAGTTAATGGCTACAATATTAAAAAATAATTTAGCTCTCTCAAGAGAGCTTTTTGAAACTTTGATAAATGACTTTTCTGATGAGTTTGCGAAGATGACAAAAGAACATGAAGCTGCAGATTTTTTTAGATCTTATGCTAATATTTATATAAATTTTATTAGTCTTGAACGTGCTATTTTAGGATTTAAAGCTCCTAAATTTGAAAAAAGTATAGCCGAAGAGTCTTTACATAAAAAACCATTTCAAACTAAAATGGCAACTCCAAAAAGCAAGGTTATGTGGGACGAATTTACTAAGATATAAATTTATATATTTTGAAACTTAAATAAATTTAAATTATTAGTATTAACTTATTATTCGATTTTGATACTCTTTAAAGTAGAATAAAACAAATAAGTAAAATATATTTTACTTATGATACAAGGAGTTGCTTTGAAAAACAGAAGAGAATTTCTTAAAAAAGCTTTGCAAGTAGGTGCAATAGCTGGTGTAGGAGTAGCCGCCACAGGAGCTTTTGCTTCTAAAGAATACAACGAATCAAATCAAAATGGCGTTGTAAGCGGTAAAACAAAGAAAAAAGAGGTGCTTTACTACAAAAGTGAAGCTTGGGAAAAATTTTACAAAATAGCGTATTGAAAGGCTTAAAATGAGTGAAGCTCACATAGGTAGACGCTCATTCTTAAAGCTTGCTGCTCTTGGTGCTGGAAGCACTATGGCGTTTGGTAAAGAGAATGAGACATTAAGAACCGCTACAAACGAAGAGATAAAAAACCCATTTCCCGGCTCAAAAAAAGTTCGCACTATCTGTACTATATGTTCAGCTGGTTGTGGTATAGAAGCTGAGGTAAAAGATGGCGTTTGGATAAGACAAGATATGGCGATAGATCATCCTATATCTCAAGGTAGCCATTGCTGTAAGGGTATTGATCAAATAGATCTTACGAAGTCAAAACAGCGTGTAAAGTACCCGATGAAAAAAGTAAATGGTAAATGGGAAAGAATCAGCTGGGAAACTGCTATCAATGAGATCGGCGATAAGCTTCTTGAGATTAGAAAAGAAGACGGACCAGACTGTGTTGAGTTTTTGGGTTCGGCTAAATTTAGCAATGAGCAAGCATTTTACTTTAGAAAATTTGCAGCTTTTTGGGGAACGAATAATATAGATCACGTAGCACGTATTTGACATAGCGCAACAGTGGCCGGTGTGGCCAATACTTGGGGTTATGGCGCGATGACGAATCACTTTGGCGATGTGACAGCAAATTCAAAAGCAATACTTTTGATCGGAGCAAACTCGGCAGTTGCAAATCCTATTGGCTTTAAGCATATGCTTCAAGCAAAAGATAGAAATAACTGCAAACTTATCGTAGTTGATCCTGTTTATACAAAATCTGCCGCAAAGGCTGATTATTTCGTAAGACTTAGACCAGGAACAGATATAGCATTTGCTTATGGAATGCTTCATTTAATATTTAAAAACGGCTGGGAGGATAAGGAGTTTATAAAAACTCGCTCTTACGCAGTTGATGAGATAAGAAAAGAAGCCGAGCATTGGACTCCGCAAGAGACTGAGAATGTTACTGGAATTCCAGCAGAGCAGCTCATAGAGATAACTAGAGTTTTTGCTACGACAAAACCCGCGACTTTAGCATGGGCTTTAGGCGTAACTCAGCACTCGGTGGGAAGTTCAAATACTAGAATTTATGCACTTTTGCAACTGATATTAGGAAACGTAGGCAAAGCCGGTGGCGGATGCAATATTATCCGTGGTCACGATAATGTTCAAGGTGCGACCGATATGAACAACCTTGCGGATTCTCTTCCTGGGTATTATGGCTTGGGCGATGCTGCATGGAAACATTTCTGTAAAGGTTGGGGGCAAGATTATGATAAATTTATAAAACGTTTTGCAACTAGCGTAAAAGAACCTAGAGAAAAGTTAGGTGATGATGTTGAGGGAACTAAATTTAAAGAGTATTTTTATCATGATCCAAAAACCCCAGAAGATAGAAACTGGAGAAACGAAAAAGGTTACTCTCTTTCAAAATGGTGGCAAGGTGTTTTAAAAGAAGAAAATACATTTTCAAGCGGAAATTTAAGAGTTCTTTGGGTGCAAGGCACTGGTATCACTTCTATGGCTCACCTTACTAAGATAAAAGAGGCTATAGATAAGCTTGATATGCTTGTTGTCGTAGAACCGTTTGTAAATGAAGTCGCAATTTTGAGCGATAGAAAAGATGGAGTATATATATTGCCTGCTGCAACTCAGTTTGAAAGTAGCGGATATGTTAGTGCCACAAATCGTTCAGCTCAGTGGAGAAGTCAAGTTATACCTCCGATTTACGAGTCAAAAGAAGATCAAGAAGTAATGATGCTTTTTGCTAAAAAATTCGGTTTTTATGATGAGTACGTAAAAGGTATGATGATGGATGTTGTAGACGGAGAGCTTAAAAAAGTAAAAGATAGCTTCGTATGGCCTGATGATGCTACAAACGAGATAGCAAGAACTACTCAAAGTATCGGCAACAACGGTCGTACTGCAGATCGCCTCAAAAAGCATCAAGAAAACTGGATAAATTTTGATCCAGACACTCTTATGGGAAAACCGGGCAGTCCTGTAGCAGGTGAGTATTACGGTCTTCCATGGCCTTGTTGGAATAAAAATCATCCTGGAAGTCCAGTGCTTTATGACGTGACAAAACCTGTATGGAAAGGCGGTATGGGATTTAGAAACCGTTTTGGACTTGAGCATAATGGCGTAAGTCAATTAGCAGATGATTCTATAACTATTCCTGGCTCAAAAGTAAAAGGCGGATATCCGCAAATTACCAAAGATAACATAGAAAAAGTTTTGGGTATTACTTTGAGCGAAGAAGAAAAAGCTAAAATGGGTAGCGGTTGGAATATGGATTATAGTGGTATAATTGCTAAAAAATGCGAAGAAGCGGGCGTAAGCCCTTGCGGAAATGCAAAAGCAAGAGCTATAGTGTGGGAATTTATAGATCAGTATCCAAAGCATAGAGAGCCGATCCACTCTCCGCGCAAAGATTTAGTTGAAAAATATCCTACTTTCGGTGATCAAGCTAAAAATTTCAGAGTTTCTACTAAATTCGAAAGCGAGCAAAAAGCTCAAGATTGGAGTAAAGATTTTCCAACTATTATAAGCTCAATGCGTTTAGTAAATTTAAGTGGTGCCGGTATGATAGAAAGAACTAGTAAATATTTAGCTCATATAACGCCAGAAATGTTTGCTCACGTAAATCCGGAACTTGCTTTGAAATATGGCATACAAGATGGAGAAATGATGTGGATACATAGTCCCCAAGGTACAAAGATAAAAGTAAAATGCATCCATTCTCATAGTGTAACACCTGATAGAATTTGTCTTCCGTATAACTTTGCTGGAGTTATGCAAGGAGTAGATCTAAGTGCTAGATATCCGGAGGGTACTAAGCCATATACTATAGGCGAGAGCTCAAATACTATCACTAATTATGGATTTGACATCGTTACTCAAATTTCCGAGTTTAATGCCGGACTTTGTAGATTAGAGCGTGCAAGTGATCAAAGTACATTTAAAACAGCGTTTTTCGATGAAAAATGAGCTAAGGAGATAGTATGGCAAGAATGAAATTTTATGTAGATAAAAATAGGTGTATAAGCTGTTTTGCTTGTCAAGTTGCTTGTAGTTCGGCTCATGAAGTTCCAGTCGGAATAAATCGCCGAAAAGTTATCACGGTAAATGACGGCATAGAAGGAAAAGAGGTATCAAGTACGATTGCTTGTCAGCACTGTACTGATGCACCTTGTGCTCAAGTTTGTCCAGTGAGCTGCTTTTACATAAGAGCCGATGGAATAGTTCTTCATGATAAGAATAAATGTATAGGCTGTGGATACTGCTTATATGCTTGTCCATTTGGTGCTCCTCAATTTCCACGCGACGGTGCTTTTGGTATCAAAGGTGAGATGGATAAATGCACAATGTGTGCTGGAGGTCCTGAGGAGACAAACAGTGAAGCCGAGCGTCATCTCTACGGTCAAAACCGAATTGCCGAAGGCAAGGTACCTATGTGTGCCGCAGTTTGTTCTACAAACGCTCTTTTGGTCGGCGATGCAACTGAGGTTTCAAATATTTATCGCAAAAGAGTACTTATAAAAAATGCAAATATTTGATTAAATTTATAGAATTTGCCAGATTAACTTTTGTTAATAACTGGCAATTCTATTAATATTTTCTTATATTAAAACTACTATGTAATACAATATTTCAAATTTACCATCAGATTGATTTCTAAATTTAATAAATTTATCGTAAAAATATTTTAAATTTAGTATTTTTTGTAATTTCTGTTAATATTAGAAAATTTAATTATATAAAATTTACTTTCTATTAAATTGCCGATAATAGTTTAGTAAAAGATAAAAAATATCTTAAAATTCATAAGTAAAAATTATAATAGTAGAAAAAACGGCTAGTTATACTTAGCTGATAATATTTTAAATTCAATAAAATTTATTTCAATTTAATTTTAGTTACTATAACATTTGAGTTATATTTTATCGCTTAAAGGAGACGAACATATGAAAGGTTCATTTTTAGTTTTAAGTTCTTTATTGGTTGCAAGCTCAATGTTTGCTATTAGTGATGCTGATTTATTAAAAGAAGCAAAAAATGCAGGATTGGTAGCTTTGCCATCTGATCAAAAACAAGTTGATGCTATGCTTAAAGAGATAGGCGTTGAACCAAATAAATATACAGACGCTAAAGCAGAATTAGGTAAAAAGTTATATCTTGAGCCGCGTTTGTCAAAAAGCGGTATCATTAGCTGTAATACATGCCATAACCTAGGGCTTGGCGGTACTGATGGCATAGCTGCTGCGGTTGGTCATAAATGGACTGTAAACCCACATCATTTAAACTCTCCAACTGTTTATAACTCAGTATTAAACACAACTCAATTTTGGGATGGTCGTGCTATGACTTTAGTTGATCAAGCAAAAGGACCAATCGAAGCTGAGCCAGAGATGGCTACTCCAGCGGCACTTGCAGTTGAAAGAATTGCATCTTTACCTGAGTATGTAGCTGAGTTTAAAAAGATATATGGCGATAGCGGCGTAACTTTTGATAATATAGCTGATTCTATAGCTAGTTTTGAAAGAACTCTTCTTACTCCATCAAGATTCGACAAATTTATAAAAGGCGATACAAAAGCTTTAACAAAAGCTGAAAAAGCTGGTCTTAAATTATTCTTAGATAAAGGCTGTTCTGCTTGCCATACAGGAGTAAATCTTGGTGGTTCTATGCAAGCATTTGAAGTAGCTGGAAAATATCAATTCGCAAACATAGGCGACTTCAAAGGTGATGCAAACGGTATGGTTAAAACTCCTACTTTAAGAAATGTAGCAGAAACTGCTCCATATTTTCACAATGGTGCTATATGGAAACTTGAGGACGCTGTTAAAACTATGGGTAGCGTTCAACTTGGTATAGAGATAACTGATGCAGAAGCAACTAGTATAGTTACATTCTTAAACGCTTTAACTGGTGACAAACCAAAAGTTGTTTATCCAATGTTCCCAAAAAGCACAGAAAAAACTCCAAAACCTGAGCTATAATTTTTTAAGTCCCATTTAAAATGGGACTTCTTACACTTTATCACAACATATTTTATATTTACAATCCATATCTTGCATAAATTCAACTAAATTTTATATAAATTTGAGTATAATCCACATTCCATAGCCAAATCAGCTCCCAAAATTTTCTATATTTTTTAATCTTAGAAATGCTTTTTGGTCTACCAAATTTATAAAGGATAGTTTGATGTACGCTATTATCAAACACGGCGGAAAACAGTATAAAGTTAGCGAAGGCGACTTCCTAAATTTAGATCATTTTGAAGCCGAAGCAAAGTCAAATGTCGAAATTGACGAAGTTTTAGCAGTCAATGACGGTAGTTTAAAGGTAGGTGCGCCATTTATAAAGGGTGCAAAAGTTGTCTTAGAAGTAGTCGGCGAAGGCAAAGATAAAAAAGTTGTTATCTATAAAAAACGCAGACGTAAAGACTCAAAATTAAAACGCGGTTTTAGAAGACAATATACTCGCGTTAAAGTTACAAGTATAAAAGCCTAAGGAGTAAAGTATGGCACATAAAAAAGGTCAAGGTTCAACCCAAAATAACCGTGATAGTATAGGTCGTCGCTTAGGTGTTAAAAAATTCGGTGGCGAGTTTGTAAGAGCTGGAAATATTATTATTCGTCAAAGAGGGACTGCAACTCATCCGGGAAATAACGTAGGTATCGGAAGAGATCATACTATATTTGCCCTTGTTGACGGTTTTGTTAAATTTGAAAGAAAAGACAAAGATAGAAAAAAAGTTTCTGTCTATCCAGCGGCTTAATTCATAGCCCTTTTTTGGGCTATTTCTCCTATTTTAATTTCAGCAATTTTTTATTATAATTTCTCCTAAATATAAGGATAATCATATGTTTGTAGATAGTGCAAGTTTTAGTGTAAGTAGCGGTAAAGGCGGTCCGGGATGTGCTAGTTTTCGCCGTGAAAAACATGTTCCGCTAGGCGGACCTGATGGCGGAGATGGCGGAAACGGCGGAGATGTTTATTTTATAGTAGATAACAATACTCACACTCTAGCCAACTACAAAGGCAAAAGAGCTATGAAAGCTGCAAACGGCGTACCCGGGCTTCCTAGAAATATGACAGGAAAAAAAGGAGATAATCTCGAGCTTATAGTTCCTCCAGGAACTGCAGTTTATGACGCCGATAGTAATGAGCTTTTGCTTGATTTGATTAGCGAAGGACAAAAAGAGTTATTTCTGAGCGGCGGAAAAGGTGGACTTGGAAACGTTCATTTTAAAACAAGCGTAAATCAAGCTCCGACTAAAGCTCAACCAGGACTTCCAGGCGAGACAAGAAACATACGTTTAGAGCTAAAACTCATAGCAGACGTAGGGCTTGTAGGATTTCCAAATGTTGGCAAATCAACTCTCATCTCAAGTATATCAAACGCAAAACCACAGATCGCAAATTATGAATTTACAACTCTCACGCCAAAACTAGGACTTGTAGAAGTTGATGAGTTCAGTGGATTTATCATGGCAGATATTCCGGGCATCATAGAAGGCGCAAGCGACGGAAAAGGACTTGGAATACAGTTTTTAAAACATATAGAAAGAACAAAAGTCTTGCTTTATATGATAGATTTGGCAAATTATCGTTCGCTTAAAGAGCAGTTTGAAACCCTAAAAAGTGAAGTTTTGAAGTTTTCGCCGAATTTGGCAAAAAGAGATTTTGCTATAGCTTTAACAAGGCTTGATGCTGCAGTAGACGCTGATGAAAAGATAGAAGAGTTTTTAAATGAATTTAAATTTGATAAAAAACAAGATATTTATGAATACGACCGCCAAAAGCCGTTTTTCGTACTTCCTATATCAAGCGTCGCCGGAGATGGCTTAAAAGAGCTTAAATTCGGACTTTTGGAAATTTTAAAAGGCGAAAATTAATTTCAGTCGTTAGATATCTCAAAAATCATTAAAGTGTCTTGTCAAAAGTGCGACAAAGACACTTCTTCAAATACCTTAATCTTATCTATCTACGTCAATATCTGAGTTTAAGTAGCAAAATAGTATAATCATCAAATTTATTTTAAATTTAAAGGCGATTTCTTTATGAAAAGAGTGGTTATAAAAGTAGGCTCTCACGTGATCAGCGACGAGCATAGTATAAGCGAAAAAAGAGTAGCTAGTTTATGCGAATTTTTATATGATTTAAGCTTAAAATATGAAGTGATTTTGGTAAGTTCTGGTGCTATAAGTACGGGTCAAACAAAGCTTGATATCCCAAGAACTACTGTTGTTAATAAGCAAATTCTCTCTGCTATAGGACAACCGTATTTAATGGAAATTTATAGTAGGGCTTTGGCTAAATTTGGTAAACAAGCTGCTCAGCTTTTACTTAGTGCTGGCGACTTTGACTCGAGAAAAAAGACAAATCACGCACTAAATGTTATAAATGGTCTTTTGAAAAACGGTATCATACCTATCGTAAATGAAAATGATGCTATCGCTATCAGCGAGATAGTTTATGGTGATAACGATAGACTTTCAAGTGCCGTTTCGTTTTATTTTAACGCCGATTTGCTAGTTATATTAAGCGATATCGATGGTTATTACGATAGCGATCCAAGAGAAAATAAAAACGCAAAAATCCGTCATCTAGTCACTAATTTAAGCGATGAAGAGCTAAATAGAACTAGCGATACTGGAAGCAAGCATGGTACAGGCGGCATTACAACAAAGCTTTTGGCCGCTAAGTTTTTGATGGACAATAAAAAAGATATGTTTTTAGCTAGCGGATTTGATCTTAGTGATGCAAGAGCATTTTTACTAGACAATAATCAAATAGGCGGTACGATATTCAAAGGCGAACAATGAAAAATATAGTTTTTATGGGGACTCCTGATTATGCTAGCGTCATTTTAGAAGCTATCTTAAAAAATGGCGGTTATAACGTAGTTGCAGTATTTACGCAGCCTGATCGCCCAGTAGGAAGAAAGGCAATCTTAACTCCTCCAGAGGTAAAAAAAACAGTTTTGCAAAGTGGGCTTGATATTCCTATTTTTCAACCTTTAAATTTAAAAGATAGTAGCACGGTAAATGATATTAAGGCTTTAAAACCTAATTTTATCGTAGTTGCGGCTTACGGGCAAATTTTACCAAAAGATATTTTAGATATTGCGCCT
Source organism: Campylobacter sp. TJR-1 (assembly GCF_032840035.1). Taxonomy (NCBI): domain Bacteria; kingdom Pseudomonadati; phylum Campylobacterota; class Epsilonproteobacteria; order Campylobacterales; family Campylobacteraceae; genus Campylobacter; species Campylobacter sp. TJR-1. The sequence continues at coordinate 106,196 of NZ_JAWIZX010000005.1, forward strand.
TGTATAAACTTGCACGCTTCATTACTCCCCAAATTTAGAGGTGCAAGTCCTATCCAAGAAGCGATTTTACGTGGTGAATTGCTTAGTGGTGTAACTGCTATGAGAATGGGAGTGGGGCTTGATGATGGAGATATACTCGGCTTTAGCGTGATCGAAATACCCAATTTAAAATCAAGCCAACTTTTTTGTGAGTTAGCAAAAATGGCTGCAAAACTTACTATAAAAATTTTAAATGAATTTGAAAGTATATCTCCTATAGCTCAATTTCATGCTTTAAGTTCTAAGTGCGGCAAAGTCCATAAAGAAGATGGTCTAATAGATATTAAGCTTCAAACTCCAAAAATCATAGAATCTAAATTTAGAGCATACTATCCATGGCCGGGATTATATCTTGAAAACGGAGTTAAAATTTGGGATATGGAGATTTCAAATTTAAAAGGCGAAAATGGATATGTGTTAAGTATAGATTACGACGGTTTTACGATCGGAGTAAATGGCGGTAGTATAAAGATAAAATCCCTTCAAGAATCCGGAAAAAAAATGGTAAATGCAAAAGACTATATAAATGGTAAAAGGTTAGGTGTTGGTAGTAAGTTTTGTTGATGAGTGTAGTTCTACTCAAGAAGATCTTATAGCGTCATTAAGACTCGGTGTTATAACTCCTCCTTATACTTTAGTCGCTTCTAGGCAGACTAAAGGAGTTGGAAGTAGGGGAAATAGATGGGAAAGTATGGACGGAAATTTATATTTTAGTTTCTGCATAGATAGTTCTAGTTTGACTTCTGATCTGCCTTCAAGCTCTGCTAGTATATATTTTGCTTTTTTAATGAATGAGTATTTAAAGAGTTGTGGATCGAAAATATGGCTTAAATGGCCAAACGATTTTTATCTCGATGATAAAAAGATAGGAGGAGTTATAACAACTAAGATAAAAAGCGTTTATATATGCGGAATGGGTATAAATTTAAAAACATCTCCACGGTATTCAAACGTACTTGATATAGACCATGGAGCTACTCAGATAGTAGATGGATTTTTAAAATCTTTAGAACTTAATCCTTCATGGAAGCAAATTTTTAGCAAATATTTGTTAGAATTCGAAAAATCAAAAATATTTAGTGCTCACGTCGACGGTGAGCTTATGAGCCTTGAGAATTCTGTTTTGTTGGACGATGGCTCGATAATAATAAATAACAAAAAGGTATATTCTTTAAGATGAGTGAAGTTATAACCATTGCCAACCAAAAAGGTGGCGTAGGAAAGACGACAACTGCTGTAAATTTGGCTGCATCTTTGGCTGTAGCTGAGAAAAAGGTACTTCTTGTAGATATCGACCCTCAAGCTAATGCTACAACCGGTCTTGGTTTTAGCAGAAGCGATTATGAGTTTAATATATATCATGTATTAACAGGTAGAAAAAAATTAAGCGAAATTATTCTTAAAACAGAGATTAACACCTTGCATCTTGCGCCATCAAATATAGGATTAGTAGGTATCGAACAAGAATTCAATGAGCAAAACAGAGACTACAAAGCTATTTTAAGAAATAAAATTTCCGAACTTAGAGACGACTACGATTTTTTAATCATAGATAGCCCGCCAGCTCTCGGAAGTCTTACAATAAATGCTCTTAGCGCGAGTGATAGCGTTATCATACCTATACAGTGCGAGTTTTATGCTATGGAAGGGTTAGCTCAGATATTAAATACGGTAAAAGTTATTAAAAAGTCTATAAATCCTAAATTAACTATAAAAGGTTTTTTGCCCACTATGTATAGTGCACAAAATAATCTATCTAAAGAGACAGTTGCTGATTTAAAGAAGCATTTTGAAAATAAATTATTTAAAGTTGCAGACTCCGAAGAGGGATTTGTTATCATCCCAAGAAATGTAAAGCTTGCCGAAAGTCCTAGTTTCGGCAAACCGGTAATTCTTTATGATATCAAATCAAGCGGAAGTATAGCTTATCAGAATTTAGCTTATTCGATAATGGGGTAAAAATGGCTTTAGGAAGAGGACTTAGTGCGATACTTGAAGATGTAGAAAATGCGTATGACAAAGAGTTAAATAGGGATCTTATATCAGATATTGATATAGATAAAATAATTCCAAATCCATTCCAGCCAAGAAAGCATTTCGATCAAGAATCTCTTAGCGAACTTAGTGCAAGCATAAAAAAACATGGCTTAATCCAGCCTATTATAGTTATAAAAAAAGGAAACGGATATACTCTTATAGCCGGCGAGAGAAGGCTTAGAGCTACAAAACTTTTAGGCAAAGATAGTATAAAAGCTATAGTAGCAAATTTAGAAGATCAAAATCTAAGAGAGTTAGCTTTAATAGAAAATATTCAAAGAGAAAATTTAAGTCCTATTGAGTTGGCAAATTCATATAAAGAGCTTATAGAAGAGTATAAAATTACTCAAGAAGCACTATCTAATATTATAAAAAAAAGTCGTACAGTTATCACAAATACTCTTCGTTTGCTTAGCTTAGATGAATCCACAAAACGTCTTATAGAAGACGGTAAATTGACTCAGGGCCATGCGAAAGTTATAGTAGGACTTGATAAAGATGATGAAAAAATGGTTGTTGATACTATAGTCGGTCAAAGATTAAATGTAAGAGATACTGAAAATTTGATAAAAAGAATAAAAAACAAAGCAGACAAATCCTCAAATTTAGTATCTATGCAACAAAATTATAATGAGAATTTAAATATTTTAAAGGATACGTTTTTAAATTTGGGATATGAATGTAAAATTAATGGCAAAAAAATGATATTAAATTTCGCTGACGTGGAAAAAATTCAAAATTTAATTCAAGTAATTCAAAAAATTCAGTAAAATTTAGCCTTTATTGTTGTAAAATATTCAACTATTATTTATGTCTGTGAATGAAATTTACTAAGGAGAATTAATGCTACAAATTGACCTGCCGCTTTTGCTTATTACGGTTGTGATCTTTCTAGGGCTGATTTTTGTTTTAAACTCTATATTATATAAACCTCTTCTTAAATTTATTGATGATAGAAATAGATCAATAAAACAAGATGAAGATAGTGTTAGCAAAAATGCAAATGATGCTAGCGCGTATAAAGCCGAGATTGAGAGAATCATTCTTGATGCTAGAGCTGAAGCAAATGCAAAAAAACAAGCTGCTTTAGCTAGAGCAAAAGAGGAAGCCGCAAAAAAAATAGAAGCTAAAAAAGCGACTATAGAGTCTGAATATGAGATTTTTGCAGCTGGATTGGCTGCTAAAAAAAGCGAACTAAGAAATATGCTTTTAGAAAAACTCCCTGAATTTAAAAATAGCCTGGCCGGCTCATTGTCAAAGATATAGGAGATTGTTATGAATATTAAAATTTTATTGCTGTTATTAGCTCCGATCTTTGTTTTTGGTGCGACTGCTAGTGGTGCAGAGCGTGATTATGATATAGTTGCTAGAACTATAAACTTTGTTATATTTGCCGGTATTTTATACTATTTGATAGCCGAGCCGGTTAAAAAAGCTTATAAAGGTAGAATAAATTCGATAGCTGCTAGACTTGATGCTATACAAGATAAACTAAGAGCTTCAAAAGCGCAAAAAGATGAAGTTTTAAAAAAAGTTGAAGATGCAAAAAACAGTGCGAGCGGTCTATTAGAGTCTACGGACAAAGAGATAGAAATTCTAATATCAAAAATAGAAAAAGATACTCAAAATGAACTTTTGTTACTTCAAAAAAGCTATGAAGAACAAAAAGATTTTGAAGAAAGAAAGATTGTTAGATCCGTAGTCGGTGAAATTCTAGATGAAGTTTTTGCCGAAGATACCCTAAAAATCGATCAAAGCGAATTTGTAAATTTAGTACTTAAAAAGGTAAGCTGATGAAAGAAGTAGTGGCTAAAAAGTATGTAAAAGCGCTTATTTTAAGTTTAAGCTCAGATGAATTTGATAAATTGGGCAATGAACTTAAAGATATATCAAATGCTTTTTTACTCCCAAAACTTAAAGTAATAATTGATTCTCCAGATATCAGTTCTAAACAAAAAGCTGATTTTTTATTTTCTTTATTAGATAATGCTTCTAATAAAATTCATAATTTTTTATTACTTTTAGCAGAGAGAAAAAGACTCGGTTTGATCCCGGGGATTTCAAAAGAATTTGAGTATCAACAAGCCGTAAGAGACTGCAAATTTAGCGGTCTAATCTCTGGTAATTTTGAGCTAAGCGCTGCTCAAAAAACTGAGCTTGAAGAGAGATTTTCTAAGAAATTTGGTGCAAAAATAGAATTTGAAAACATAAAAAATAACTATAACGGTATCAAAATAGAGCTAGATGACCTTGGTGTGGAAGTTAGTTTTTCTATTGATAGATTAAAGGCTCAAATGAGCGAATATATTTTAAAAGCAATTTAATAAGGAGTAAAAGCGTGAGTGTAAAATTAAAAGCTGATGAGATTAGCGGTATCATCAAAGAGCGCATCGAAAATTACAACTTAAGCGTTGATATTGAAGAAACTGGTAAAGTAATATCAGTCGCTGATGGTGTTGCAAACGTTTATGGACTAAAAAATGTTATGGCCGGTGAGATGGTTGAGTTTGAGACCGGTGAAAAAGGTATGGCGTTAAATCTTGAAGAGAGTAGTGTCGGTATAGTCGTTCTTGGTAAATCAAGCTCCATAAAAGAAGGTAGTAGCGTAAAAAGACTTGGAAAGCTTCTTCGCGTTCCAGTGGGCGACGCTTTAATAGGACGCGTCGTAAATGCTCTAGGCGAGCCTATAGATGCAAAAGGAGCTATAGAAGCTACAGAGACAAGATTTATTGAAGAAAAAGCAAAAGGTATTATGGCTAGAAAATCTGTTCATGAGCCGCTTCAAACAGGTATTAAAGCTATAGACGGTTTGGTTCCGATCGGCCGTGGTCAAAGAGAGCTTATTATCGGTGATCGTCAAACAGGTAAGACAACAGTTGCTATAGATACTATTATCAACCAAAAAGGTCAAGACGTAATCTGTATTTATGTGGCTATAGGTCAAAAGCAATCAACAGTAGCTCAAGTTGTTAAAAAACTTGAAGAGTACGGTGCTATGGACTATACTATAGTAGTTAATGCAAGTGCAAGCGATGCTCCGGCGTTACAATATCTTGCTCCATATGCAGGTGTAACAATGGGTGAATATTTCCGTGATAACTCACGCCATGCTCTTATTATTTATGATGATCTAAGCAAGCACGCTGTAGCTTACCGTGAAATGTCATTGATTTTAAGAAGACCGCCGGGTCGTGAAGCATATCCAGGAGATGTTTTCTATCTGCACTCAAGACTGCTTGAGAGAGCTAGTAAGCTAAGTGATAAACTAGGAGCGGGAAGTCTTACGGCTCTACCTATTATCGAGACTCAAGCAGGTGACGTTTCAGCGTATATTCCTACAAATGTTATTTCTATAACTGATGGTCAAATTTTCTTGGAAAGCGACTTGTTTAACTCAGGTATTCGTCCTGCTATTAACGTTGGTTTGTCTGTTAGTCGTGTCGGCGGATCAGCCCAGATAAAAGCTATCAAAAAAGTTTCTGGAACACTAAGGCTTGATCTTGCTCAGTATCGCGAACTTCAAGCTTTTGCTCAGTTCGCAAGCGATCTTGATGAGAGTAGTAGAAAACAACTTGAGCGCGGACAAAGAATGGTCGAAGTGTTAAAGCAACCTCCTTATAGCCCGCTCCCTGTAGAAAATCAAGTTATCATAATCTACGCAGGTAGTCAAGGATATCTTGATGATATTCCAGTATCTGCAGTTACTAAATTCGAAGCTGAATTATATCCGTATATAGAGGCTAAGTATCCTGAAATTTTTGAGCAAATTAGAAATAAAAAAGCTCTTGATAAAGATATCGAAGAAGCACTAAGCAAAGCATTGAATGAATTTAAAGCAACGTTTAGCGCTGAATAAGGCTAAGATATGTCAAATTTAAAAGATATAAAAAGAAAAATTAAGAGTGTTCAAAACACGCAAAAAACTACAAAAGCAATGAAGCTAGTTTCTACTGCAAAGCTTAAAAAAGCAGAAGAAGCTGCTCGTCATTCTCGTGTTTATGCTCTTAAAATTAATGAAGTTTTGAGCGAGATAGCTTATAAAATAAATCAATTTAAGATCGTAGGCAAAGACGATAAGTTTTTTGACTTAAAAGCCTCTATAAACAAAGTTGATATTATTTTTGTTACTGCAGATAAAGGACTTTGTGGAGGATTTAATATTTCTACTATAAAAACTATAAGAAATATGATAGAAGAGTATAAATCAAAAAAAATCAAAGTCAGACTAAGAGCAGTTGGTAAAAAAGGTATAGAATTCTTTAATTTTCAAGGTGTAGAAATTCTAGAAAGTTATAAAGGAATCAGCTCTGCACCTACTTATGATAAAGCAAAAGGCGTTATAGCTTCAGCGATCAGTGATTTTGTAGCAGGAGCTACCGATAAGGTTATTTTGGTTCATAATGGTTATAAAAATATGATCTCTCAAGAGATAAGAATAAACACTATAGTTCCTGTAGAAACCCCGTCGATAGAAAATGTTGAGCACTCTAGTTCCCTTATGGAGATTGAACCAGAAAATGATGAGAAGATATTAGAAGAGTTGATGAAAAAATATTTTGAGTATAGTATGTATTATGCTCTAATAGACTCTTTAGCAGCTGAACATAGCGCTAGAATGCAGGCTATGGATAATGCTACAAACAACGCAAAAGCAAGAGTTAAAGAGCTTCAGCTTGCTTATAATAAGGCAAGACAAGAGAGCATTACGACAGAGCTTATAGAGATTATAAGCGGTGTCGAGAGTATGAAGTAAATTTAGAAGGAGAGATAATGAAAGGTATTATTAGCCAAGTTATGGGTCCTGTAGTTGATGTTGATTTCAAAGACTACTTGCCTAAGATTAACGAAGCTATTGAAGTAAATTTTACAGTAGAAGGCAACACGCATAAACTTATTTTAGAGACTGCTGCACACCTTGGAGATAATCGTGTAAGAACTATCGCTATGGATATGAGCGAAGGACTTACAAGAGGGTTAGATGCTATAGCGCTTGGGTCGCCTATCAGTGTTCCTGTTGGAGAAAAAGTTTTAGGAAGAATATTCAACGTAATTGGTGATCTTATAGACGAAGGCGAAGAAGAAAAATTTGATAAAAAATGGTCGATTCATAGAGATCCGCCGGCATTTGAAGATCAAAGCACAAAAAGTGAAATTTTTGAAACAGGTATAAAAGTCGTAGATCTTTTGGCTCCTTATGCAAAAGGCGGTAAAGTTGGACTATTTGGCGGTGCCGGCGTTGGTAAAACAGTTATCATTATGGAACTTATCCACAACGTTGCATTCAAACACAGCGGCTATTCGGTATTTGCCGGTGTCGGTGAAAGAACAAGAGAGGGTAACGATCTTTATAATGAAATGAAAGAATCCGGCGTTTTGGATAAAGTTGCCTTATGTTATGGACAAATGAATGAACCGCCGGGTGCAAGAAACCGTATAGCGCTTACTGGTCTTACAATGGCTGAGTATTTTCGTGACGAGATGGGACTAGATGTTCTTATGTTTATTGATAACATCTTCCGTTTCTCACAATCAGGCTCAGAGATGTCGGCTCTTCTTGGACGTATCCCAAGTGCGGTTGGTTATCAACCAACGTTAGCTAGCGAAATGGGAAGACTTCAAGAAAGAATCACATCAACTAAAAAAGGTTCGATTACATCTGTTCAAGCCGTATATGTACCGGCTGATGACCTTACAGACCCGGCACCTGCGACAGTTTTTGCACACCTTGATGCAACAACGGTTCTTAACCGCGCCATTGCCGAAAAAGGTATCTACCCGGCGGTCGATCCGCTTGATTCAACTTCAAGAATGCTAGATCCTCAAATTTTAGGTGAAGAGCATTACAAGATTGCTCGTGGCGTTCAAGCCGTGCTTCAAAAATACAAAGATTTGCAAGATATTATCGCAATTCTTGGTATGGATGAGCTTAGCGAAGAAGATAAACTTACAGTTGATAGAGCTAGAAAGATAGAAAAATACCTATCTCAACCGTTCTTTGTTGCAGAGGTTTTTACAGGTAGTCCTGGTAAGTATGTAAGCCTTGAAGAGACAATTGCCGGCTTTAAAGGTATCTTAGAAGGCAAATACGATCAATTACCAGAAAATGCGTTCTATATGGTAGGAAATATTGATGAGGCGATCGCAAAAGCTGAAAAAATGAGAGCATAAGCTAAAAAGGAAGCGATATGAATACAATACATTTAGAAATAGTAACTCCTGAGGGGCTTATATTTTCAAATGATGCTAAAATGGTAGTACTTCCTGGTAGTGAAGGCGAGTTCGGTGTGCTTCCTGGGCATGCCTCACTTGTTTCGCTTTTAAAAATCGGTGTTGTAGATATAGAAAATGTTGATGGGACTCACGACGCTGTTGCCATAGACTGGGGTTATGTTAAAATAGATGAAAATAAAGTAATCGTTTTAGTCGATGGTGCCGTGTATGTAGCTGGAAATAGCGAAAGTGAGATTGCTCAGTCTATTGAAAATGCAAAAACTCTTGTTAAACGTATGAGCGATGGTAATGGTATATTAGCCACAGCTTTAGCAAGAATCGAAAATGCTGCGAGGGCAAGATAAGTGCTTGGTTTTTTAGATCTTCTTCTAAACTATTTATCAAAAAGCAGTTTAGTGACAATCATCGTTTTAAGCTGGTTGTCGCTATACTTTGTTATTAGTTTTACAATACTTTTTTCAAGATATATCGGACTTAACAACTGGATAAAAAAAGAACAAGTTGCTCTTGAGTCTATTTTAATGGGAACAAAATCCGATCTTGTTGATTCATCACTTAAAAAGTGTGCGTCTGGCAGAATTACAAAAGAAAAATTAGACGTTTGCATTAGTTTGGCTGAAGCAAACGCTACAAGTGGTCTTACTATGTTATCAATTATAGCTTCTACATCGCCGTTCATAGGTCTGTTTGGAACGGTTATAAGTATACTTGAAACTTTTGCAGGACTTGGTCAAGGTGGTGGAAGTAGCTCGCTTAGTGTGATTGCGCCAGCTATCTCAGAAGCTTTGGTTGCTACTGGATGTGGCATATTTGTGGCCATCCCGGCTTATAGTTTTAATCTTCTTATAAAGAGAAAAGCATATGAAATTATCAGCATCATAAGAAGAGAAGCAAATATTTTAGTTAGTATAAAAGAAGATTATAGCCAAAATGATAAATTTTGATGAAAATCCAGAGCTAAATATTACTCCTCTGGTTGATATTATGCTAGTTTTATTAGCTATACTTATGGTTACAACTCCGGCTATCGTCTATGAAGAGCAAATAACACTTCCTGATGGTTCAAAAAGCAAAGCAGTATCCCAAAATTTAAAAACTCTTACTGTAAGAATAGACGCTCAAAGAAAAGTCTATATAAATCAAAGCGTAATGAGCTTACCAGAATTAGGCGATAATTTAATTCTTATCTCTCAAAAGTACGATAAAAACTCCCCGGTATACATAAAAGCCGATAAAAGACTAATTTATGATGATGTAATGTATGTCTTAAAAACTATGAAAAATGCCGGATTTACTAAAGTTGCACTTGAAACCAACGGATAAAATGTCAAGAAAAATCGGTGCAAAATATCCTACTTTAAACTCTTTTGTAGTAGCGATTTTTATCTATGTTTGTATAATTATATCTTTATTTTATAAAATTTATACAGCAGAAGACCCAAAAAAATATACAAATCAGCAAGATGCTTTTATGGATGTATTTGTAGTGCAAACCGAGGTTGCAGATACTATAACCGCTCCAAAAAAAGCAGAAGAAAAAATAGAAGCTAAGTTAACAGAAGAAAAAGAGCAAGAAGAAGTAACAAAAACTACAAATAAGCAGAATCCAAAACCAGTAGAGGAGCCAAAACCAACTCCTGTATTAGATCCAAAACCCGCTCCTAGCGTAAATTTAAATGAGCTTTTTAGCGATGTAAAAGTAGAACAACCAACCCCAAAACCAAAAGAACAAGCTGTTCAAAGCAATAAAAAGAGCGATAAAAAAACAAGTTCATCATCAAAAAGTGCTACTGATATATTAAATGCTTTACAAAAAGATATCACTGCAAAAGCACCTCCGGCCGGCATGACTGGAGAATATAATAAATTTATGGGTGATATTACAGAAATTATTCAAAGAAAATGGGTATCATACAAAGCTGATACAAATAACGATGCTAAGGTTCAAATTTTCATAGATAAATTTGGAAAGTTTAGTTACAATATCATCTCCTTGTCGTACAACAAGGAATTTAACAGCAAGGTAAAAGAATTTTTAGAGAGACTTAAAGAGACTCAGTTTCCTACGCCTCCTACAAATACTACAACTTCTGTTGCTTTAACATTAAGAGATCAAATTGATACGGAGATACAATGAGAAAATTGTTTTTGCTAATTGCCTTTTGTATAGGGCTTAGTGCGGCGGATGCGACTATAGAGGTCGTTAACAAAGGATTAGTTTTACCTAGAATAGTAGTTCAAGATGCGACTACGAACTTTGCTAATAACACACTTAAAAATAGATTTTTTAAGCTAATGATAGGAGATTTAAAAGTAGGTTCATCTTTTGAAGTAATTGAAGATTATTATACTAGTAGTTATGATGGAGATTTCAGAACAAATTTAGCTAATGACAAAAATCCAGAACTTATACTAAGATACGCTCTTGGGGTAGAGGGAAATGGATTAACTCTAAAAGTTAAGTTGTTAAATGCGAAAAACGGCAGTGTGAGATTTGAAGGTACTTTTAGTCAAGCAGAACTTGCCAAATTCCCGTTTTTAGCACATAAAAGCATTGCTACGATAGCTAGAAATTTAAATTTATCTCCTATTGATTGGATGGATAAATCTATTATAATTTCACAATACACATCTCCTGGCAAAAGTAATATTATAGTTGCCGATTATACTTTAACATATCAAAAAGTAATTCTTAGCGGCGGGTTAAATATATTTCCTAAATGGGCAAACAAAGATCAAAGTGCATTTTACTATACAACGTATATAAATTTAGTTCCTACTTTGTATAAATATGATTTAGCTACTGGTAAAAAAACTAAAATTACGCAAAGCGGAGGTATGTTAGTCGCATCTGATGTTAGCAGCGATGGAACTAAAGTTTTACTAACTATGGCGCCAGACGATCAAAGCGATATCTATATTTATGATACTACAACTAAAAAAAAGAGTAGAATAACTGATTTTAAAGGTATTGATGTTAATGGAAATTTTGTAGATAATGATACAAGAGTTGTATTTGTAAGCGATAGATTAGGTTATCCAAATATATTTGCAACTAGTATCAATGGTGGTGCAGTAGAACAAATGGTATTTCACGGTAAAAATAATAACTCCGTAAGTACATATCAAAATTACGTTGTTTATTCAAGTAGAGAGAGCGTTGGCGATTACTCTGCTAAAACATTTAATCTATATCTAATCTCTACAAAAAGTGACTATATAAGACAGCTTACATCAGGAGGAGTAAATACTTATCCTAGGTTTTCAAGTGATGGAGGAAGCATTGTATTTATTAAAAATGCTGGCAACGAGAGTGCCGTAGGCATAATCCGTGTTAATGAAAATAAGAGCTTCCAATTTCCATTAAGAATAGGTAAATTGCAATCAATAGATTGGTAATTTTTTTGGAATTTTTTAAATTTAAATGACGCAAAAATTGTAAAATATGATATAATTGCGACAAAATTTTTATTCAAAGGTAGGAAATGAAAAATTTAGTTTTAGTTTCAGCTGTTGCTGCTGCTTTATTCATAGCTGGTTGTAGTTCAAAATCACCAGAAGTAGATATGAATGCAGATGCAAACAAAATGTCAAACAATAATGGTATGTCAAATACTGACACAATGAGCGATGCAGAGAGATTAAATGCTCTAATGAATCAAATTCAAAGCCAAGTTAAAAATGTTTATTTTGATTTTGATAAATTTAATATACGCCCTGATATGCAAGGTGTTGTTGGTACAAATGCTTCATTATTTAACCAAAATGGTGCAGATAGCCTAAGAATTATGGTTGAAGGAAACTGTGACGAGTGGGGTAGTGATGAGTATAACTACGCTCTAGGCGTAAAAAGAGCTAAAACTGCTAAAGATGCTTTAGTAGCTCAAGGCGTAAGTGCAGATAGAATCGAGATTACAAGCAATGGCGAGAGCAAACCTGTATGTACTGAAAGAACAAAAGCTTGCGACGCTCAAAATCGTCGTGATGAGTTCAAAATTCTTCCATAATTTATGAGAAGAGATCTTTTTATAGCAGCCTTTTTATGGGCTGCATCTTCTTTATTCGCTGAAATTTCAGTATTTGATGCAGGTAATTTAAATCAAGATAATCCGTATGGACTTACAGATAATGAAAAGATTCTACTAAAAAACAAAGAAAAAGTTGAAAAATTAAACCAAAATATCGGCTCAGTTCAGTCTGATATAAATGTAGCACAAGAGAATATCGAAGGCTTAAGAAGTATCTTAGATGGCTTAAATCAGACAAATTTAAAACTAGAAAACAGAGCCACCGATCTAGAAAACAGAGTAAATTCTATAGATCTAAATCTTACAAAAGAGATTACAGAGTTAAAAAGTATAGTAAAACAAAATAAAACTATACAAGATGAAAATTATAAAAAAATAACTAAAGCCATATCTGAGCTAAGCGCATTGATAGATTCGGTAGTTGCAAATCAAGCAGCGGAAAAAAATAGTAGTTCCACTATAAAAGATAACAAGATCGAAGATACGAAATCGGTAACTAAATTTGATGATATGAATCTCGCAGATGTCTTAAAAGACGCCGATACTTCTTATAATAATAAAGAGTATTTAAAAGCTAGTGAAGCATATGCTTTTTTAGTAAAGAAAAAGCATAAACCTGCTTATTCAAATTTTATGCTTGGCGAGATAGAATACGCAAATAAAAACTATAAAGATGCTATACCGTACTACCAAAAAAGTGTTGAACTGAGTCAGAAAGGCACTTATATGCCAAAACTTTTGTATCATACCGCAATTAGTTTTGATAAAATAGGCGATACAAAAAATGCTAATAAATTTTATAATGCATTGAGACAAGCATATCCAGATAGTAAAGAAGCAAAAGCTTCACCGGTACGTAAATAATTCAACCTTAGGAGAAAATAATGTCAAAAGTAATAAAAATGTTTTATGAGCTTAAAGATGCAAAAACAGGTGAGCTTTTGGAGTCAAATATAGATGCACAAGAAATCGCATTTGTTACAGGGAAAAATCAAGTTTTAGAAGCTTTGGAAAACGGAGTTATAAATCTTAAATTAGGCGAAAATGCTACCGTACGCATACCTGCTAGCGAAGGTTTAGGTGAATATGATGATAGCGCTCTTCAAGTACTTCCAAAAGAACAATTTGCAGGAATAGAGTTAAATGAAGGTATGGAGCTCTTTGGCGAGGGCGAAGACGGAAGCACTGTTAGAGTTACTGTAAAATCAATCAGCGATAATGATGTTACTGTGGATTTTAATCATCCATATGCCGGTAAAGACCTTGAGTTTAATGTAAAAATTACTGAAAATAGAGACGCTGATGCAGATGAAGAGCTAACTGGCGTAGTTGTTATGCCTCACGTTTGCGGTTGTGGCGGAGGAAGTCATCATCATGATCACGATGGCGAAGGATGTTGTGGTGGAGGTCATCATGATGAGCATGGCGGCGGATGCTGCGGAAAACATCATCATTAAGAGTATATATGATGAGCGATGTTGCCTTTTTATTTCCCGGTCAAGGCTCTCAAAATTTTGGTATGGGGGCTGAAATTTATGAAAATTTCAAAGCCGCAAAAGATCTTTTAGATAGCGCTAGTGATTTTTGTAAGATTGATTTCAAAGAACTTATGTTTAAAGAAAATGATCGCTTAAGTATATCTGAATTTACTCAGCCTGCTATTGTTTTAAATTCTTTTATGTGTTTTCTTGCTTTCAAAGAAAATATCGATATCAATGCTAAATTTACATTCGGTCACTCGCTGGGCGAGTTTTCTGCTATTAGCGTTAGCGGCGGTTTTGATATGCTAAATGCTATAAACCTTGTTCATCTAAGAGGTAAATTTATGAGCGAAGCTTGTCAAGGTAAAAATGCCGGAATGATGGTTATCCTCGGTTTAAATGATGATATCGTAAAAGGTATTTGCGAAAAATCATCAAAAAGCGTTTGGGCTGCAAATTATAACTGCGATGGACAAATAGTCGTAGCCGGAGTAAAAAGCGATCTTATAGAGCTTGAGCCAGTATTTAAAGAAGCCGGTGCTAAAAGAGCTATGCTTTTAGATATGAGCGTAGCTAGTCACTGTCCGCTTCTTGATAGTGCTAGTATTAAACTTTATGATGAGCTTAAATCTATTATAAAAGATGAGTTTTCTCCTGTTATATCAAATGTTACAGCTAAAGTTTATACTAGTAAAACTGAAGCTTTGGAGCTCCTAAAACTTCAGCTAGTAAAACCTGTTTTGTATAAACAAAGTATTAAAAACTATGAAAACGATGTTGATTGTTTTATAGAGTTTGGTTCTAGCGTACTAAAAGGACTAAACAAAAAAATAACATCAAAACCTACTTATAGCATTTCAAATTTAAGCTCTTTAGAAGAGAGTTTGAAGGAGTTGGCATGAAAATAGCAATTCTTGGCGCTATGCCTGAAGAGATCGCTCTGCTTTTAAATAAGCTGCAAAATTACGAAACACTAAAATATGGCAAAAACGAGTTTTATCTAGCTAAATATAAAAATCACGAGCTTGTTATTGCTTATTCAAAGATAGGTAAAGTAAACTCTACCTTGACTGCTACTTTGATGATTGAAAAATTCGGTTGTGAAATACTGTTATTTACAGGAGTTGCCGGAGCATTAAATGAAAAATTAAAGATAGGCGATATCCTTTATGCTACAAGTACTGTTCAGCATGATCTCGATATAAGCGCGTTTGGTCATCCTTACGGTTATGTTCCTGGTATAAACGTGTATGAAAAAACAGATGAAAAACTAAATAATATAGCAAAAAAAGTTGCTGCTAACAACGGCGTAAATCTTGTTAGTGGAGTTATAGCTAGCGGAGACCAATTTATATGTGATCCTATAAAAAAAGAGTGGATCAAATCTACTTTTGATGCTGATGCCGTGGAGATGGAAGGTGCTAGCGTGGGTCAAGTATGCGCTACTCTTGATATCCCATATTTTTTGATGAGAGCCATAAGCGATGAAGCAGGCGGCGGTGCTGAGATCGACTTTGATAAGTTTGTAGTAGAAGTTGCAAATACGTCTGCTAAATTCGTACTTGATATGGTTGAGTATTTATGATAGATCTGAGTAAAAAACTCATTCGTCAAGTAGGTCAAACAAACGCCAAATATAAGATGTTTGAGAAAAACGATAAAATACTTCTTGGGCTAAGCGGCGGTAAAGATAGCTTGGCTTTAGCTCATATACTAAAGCATTTTCAAAACGTTACTCCCGATAAATTTGAGTTTGAAGCCGTAACGCTTAGTTATGGTATGGGTGAGGACTATGCATATTTAACTGCTCATTGCGAGAAACATGGCATAAAACATAGCGTTATCGATAGCTCTATATTTGAAATAAGCAAAGATAAAATCAGGAAAAATTCGAGTTTCTGTAGCTTTTTTAGTCGTATGAGACGCGGATATCTTTATACTTATGCGCTTGAACACGGTTTTAATAAACTAGCGATCGCTCATCATCTTGATGATGCGGCAGAGAGTTTTTTTATGAATTTTACTTATAACGGCGCTTTAAGAACGCTTGCTCCAAAATACAGAGCAAAAAACGGACTAGTGCTGATACGACCTCTCATAAATGTTAGAGAGCGTCAGCTTAGAGATAATGCTACTAAAAACAATCTTTTTGTGATAGGCGATGAAGCGTGTCCCGCAATGAGATTTGACGTGAAAATGCCTCATGCAAGGCATGAAACAAAACAGCTTTTAGCAGGGCTTGAAAAAGAAAATCCAAAACTATTTACCAGCTTACAAGCTGCGTTTGAAAATATACATAGAGATACGTTTTTTGATTTGAACGAGCAGCTGTAATAGTCTTTAAATTTAAATATATTTAGTGCGATTTCTATTATATCGGATTAATAAATTTATTAAATTTAGGAACTATTTTAATTGCTCTAGTCTCTCTTTTTTAGTTCCTATCTCAGTGATCTGAACTCCAAAGTTTCCATCTACTATAACAACTTCACCAAGAGCGACTTGCTTATCTCCTATCAGCACCTCTAAAGGATCATTTGCTAGTTGATTTAGCTCTATAACCGATCCTATATCCATAGATAAAACATCTTTTAGTAGCATTTTTTTAGATCCTATTCTAACTCTTATAGGGAGTCTCACATCCATGATAAGACCGATATTTTTTATTTCTTCTGTTATATCTGCTTTTAGATGCGGTATCTCTTTTGTATGTTTTTCATCTGATTTATTGAAGTATTTGTTGAATGCAAAATCAATAACTAAGCCGATATGTTCATTTATATCACCCATTGTAACGGGACATAAAAATAGTTTTTCATATGAACTTAAATCTAGAATTTGATTTTCATCTAGGTAGACTACTTTTTGAATTTCAAAGCTTAGTTTTGGCATATCTTTAGCAGCCGTTAAACTAGTAGAAATTGCACTTAAAATATTAGAAAATATCTCTTTGCTAGCATCTAGTTCATCGTCGCCTATATTTAAGTTTTTAGTAGGTTCTTCTTCACCTAACATAAGATCATTTATGGCAGTTATTAGAAGTGGAGTAGCTATGAAGATTATCTTGCCGTTTATATCTCCGCTGACGTTGATATTTGCTACTACTATAGGCGTTTGAATACCGTTTTGAGTCGCAGCGTCAAACTCAGCTGTTTCACCTATTGCCGGTGAGTTTCCTGTAAGTCCTTCTATAGTGGCTTTGCATTCATTTTTAAATATATCTAAAAATCTATTCATCGTCCTCTTCTTCCTCTGTTTCTTCAGTTTCTTCTTGATATGCCATAAGCTTTGCTTTGCGCTCTTCTTCATACTGTTCTAAGATATTTTTTATTTCATCTTTATCTGTTTTTATAAGCTCTTCTATTTTTATAGATTTTCTAAATCTATGAAGTCCGATTTGAGCTAAAAATACATCTTTTTTATCTATACAAACTATAGCTTTGTCATCAGCGCTTTTATCGAGCCTTAGTATATCACCTTCTTGTAAATTTAAAAACTCGTTTACACTTATAACGGTTCTTCCAAGTATAGCTTCATAAAGAACTTCAGCGCGCCCTATCAATGTTTTTAGCTCTTTGTTTCTACTTTTTTTAGCGCTTGTTTCTCCTAGCATTATATCACGGTTTGCAAGGCGACTAAGGATTGGTTCAAGATAAATAACTGGATAACATATATTTATCATACCGCTAGAGTTTCCGATTATAATCTCCATAACAACCATAATGACAATCTCATTTTGACTTACGATTTGTACGACGTTCGGGCTAGATTCTTTGGCTTCTACGTTTGGATACATATCAGTTATCATCGACCAACTCTCTTTTAAGCGTTGCATCATTATGCGAAGTATCGCATCAAGTAGGTTTATCTCGATATCGGTCAACTCTCTATTGCTTTCAAAACCGTCCCCGTTTCCGCCTAAAAGACGATCTATCATAGGAAAAGCAATACTTGGATTTATCTCCAAAACACAATTTCCATCAAGTGGTTTTATTGAAAATACGTTGAAACTAGTCGGACTTGGCAAGCTCATCAAAAACTCTCCATAAGTCATTTGATCAACCGAGTGAAGTCTAATTTCTACTATACTTCTCATTATACTAGAAATTTGAGAAGCCAAATTTCTAGCTAACTTATCGTGAATTCCTTTGATAGCTCTTAGTTGTTCTTTGCTGACACGGTTAGGTCTTTTGAAGTCATAGATTACTACTTGTTTTTGATCTTCTGGGTGCGGAGTAGTATCTACTACTGCCGCATCGCCGTCTTCATCTACGACTTGAAGTAGGGCATCAATCTCTTCTTGACTTAAAATATCTGCCATTAAAAGCCTAGCCTTTCTCTAATTTTTGTAATGAGTCTTTTATGAATTTGACTAATTCTAGATTCGGTAATACCTAAAATATCGCTAATCTCTTTTAAACTTAGTTCCTCATAGTAGTAAAGTTGTATTATCATCTGTTCTCGTTCGCCAAATTCGTTTAAAACGTCCGTGATCTTTTGTATGAGTTCGTCTTTTTCTATTTTGCTTTCGGTATCTGATTCGCTAAGAAGCTGAGATTGTTCATCTATGGGGAATGTAGCGGATACATCACTAAGATTTCTAGCCTCTCTTATCTTTGCTTCATCTTCACCTAAAATCTTTGCTAAATAAGCATCGTCAGGTTCGCACTCAAATTTATTAAAATACTCGTTTATAGCGTTGTCTATATCTTTTACTAGTTTTCTATTTCCTCTACTAAGAAAATCAAGACCTCTTAAATAATCGATCATAGAACCATAAACTCTTTGTTTTACATATCCCCAGAAGCTATCGTTCTGCTCTTTATCGTATGTTCTTGATAGTTTTACCATAGCAGTAGCGCCTACGCTTATTAGATCATTTACTTCTATGGAGCTAGGAAGTCTGGATTTAAGTCTAAAAGCCATAGCTCTAAGAGCAGGCATATATGATAAAACGAGTTCATCTTGGCTTTTTTTTATCTCTTTTTGATAAGCGTCAAGCTGCTTTTGCTTTAACTCGTTCATGTTTTTTACCTGATTTTTTTAGTATGATGTTTTCATTTGTTTTTTGTATCGCACCTTCTAGTTTCTTTTCCCTTAAAGCTAATTCCGCTATTAGATAGTCATTTACTTCTTCATACCTGTCTTTGTTGAAATACCTTCGACCTATTCTATTTGCATCAACATAGTTCATGATAACTATATGAATAACCAAATAGAAGAAAAATGTAATTAGTAAAGTATATAAAATAAGCTCCATAGGTTCATTAGTTTTTACAACTACAAACATAAGACCTATGAAAAATCCACAAACAGTGAAAAAAGCTATAAAGTTTTCTGCTCTCACATAATTACCTTAATTAAAATTGTTCTACAAGACGTTTAAAAAATCCACCAAAGCTTCTATCTTCTTTATCGTCAAGCACTTTTCGTTCCAACTTATAAAGCAGCCTACTAGCAGCTTTTTTGAGTTGTATACTAGGACTGATATGTGGCACATCATCGCTAAAAAGCGTCCTTTGTTTTATACTTTTAGATACCAGTTTATCGGCTTCTAAATATCCTAGTAGTTCTAGATCTAGTTCACTTTTTATATTTGTTTTGGCTACTTTTTTTATATTTTCATATATTCTGATAGCTTCATTTTCATTTTTGACCATATTTAATATCATAAATATATCTTTTTTCATCTTTGATGTTACTTTTATTGTTGCGTAAGCATCAGTTATAGCAGCTGGATCAGGAACCGTCACAACTATAATCTCATCGCACGCTTCTAAAAACACCTGAGTACTAGCTCCTATACCAGCTCCGGTATCTATTATCATAAAATCAATACCGTTTAGTATGCTAGCTTCTGAGATAAACTTTTCTAGCACGAACTGATCATTAAATTTAAATATATCATCACCGCTTTCACCTGGAATTAATATAAGATTATCTTTTACTTTGACTAAGATATCTGATAGTTCGCATTCGCCCTTTAGTACGTTTAAAAGATTTTTTTGAATTTTTACATTTAAGATGACGTCTAAATTCGCAAGACCTATATCTGCATCAAAAAGAGCTACTTTGTATCCGTTTTTTGCTAAAATATTTGCTAAATTTGCACTTATAGTTGATTTACCGACTCCGCCTTTGCCGCTTGTTACGGCTATAAAGTGAGTTGATTTTTTTATTTTGTTTGATATCATAAGCTCTCTTAACTTATCTGCTTGATCCATCTTCATCTCCTTTATTAAAGCCATCTAAAACACACTGAACTAAAAACTCGCTTTTTGCCTCCATTATGTCATCTGGAACGTTTTGTCCGGTTGAGAAGAAGCTAACTGGAGTATTCGTGTCATATACTAGTGAAAAAACATTTCCAAAGATTTTTGTTTCATCAAATTTAGTTATGATTAACGTATCGATATCTAAAAATGAGAAATTATTGTAAATTTCAATCAAATCTTCAATTTTTGAACCTGCCGATAAAACTAAATTCACATCTATTTTTGTTCCACATCCTTTTAAAAAGCCGTTTAATTTTATTAGTTTATCTTTGTCGTATTGACTGCTTCCCATAGTATCTATAAGAATAAGATCACAGCTTGCTAAACTCTTTAATGCTGATTTAAAATCCTCTAGTTCTATAGCGTCAAGTATCGGTATACTCATTATCTTAGCATACTGAAATAGCTGCTCTACTGCTCCTAATCTATATGTGTCAAGAGTTATAATGCCTGTTTTATATCTTATATCTCCTGAATGAGCAAATTTATAAGCTAGTTTTGAAAGAGTCGTGGTTTTACCGACTCCTGTTGGTCCTACAAACATCATAATTCTTTGCTTTTTGCTTTCTAAACTTTCGCTTCTGCAAGGCAACATATTTCTAAGAAGCGAGTAAAAATATCTTTTTACCGCAGATGGATTGTTTTTCATAGAAGCGGGCATATTTTGTATAGTGGTTTGCATAATGGCTTTTAGATGCTCGTTTTTCATACCGCTTTGTTTTGCTAATTTATATATGGTAGAAAATTCAGGCGGTATAGTGATATCGCCTCTAGCTTCAGCTTTATCATCCCATATCATATCTGCTATCATAGATATTTTGTCATTTAGTTTATTTACCTGTTTTGCTACGTCATCTATTTTTTTATTGTACTCTTCATTTTCGGTTTGATTTTGGATCGAGATATCTGGCAAACTTGCTACTTTGCTTATCTCTTTAGCTGCTTTTGATATATTTAAAAGTACGCTTTCATCTATACTAGGAGGGGCTAAAGGAGGTTTTTCGTAAGCCTTTGTGTACGCCGATATCTGCTGTTTTATCTCTTTTATACTCTCTTTTGTAGGAGATTTTGTCTCTTCTTCAACGCTTACTAAAATCTCATAAACAGGTTTTTTGTTCAGAGTTTTTGGCTGAATTTGCTTTGTGGTGACTAACATAGCACTCTCACCGCACTCTTCTTTCGCCTTTTTAAGAGCTTCTATAGCGCTTTCTCCAGTGAAAGTTTTAAGTACTGTGGCCATCATATTCCTTTCATTAGTCCAATTGGGATTATCACGCTAATTCTCTCTTTAGCCCCGATATGTGGAACTGTGAGTTTAGCTGATTTTCTTACTTTTTTACTAAAATATAAAATATCAAGATCAAGTGTTCGTGGTGCATTTTTAAATGGTCTTTGTCTTTTAAATTTAAACTCATAATATTGCATTATCTTAAGTATCTGCGTTGCATATAGCGACGATTTTATCATTATTACGGCATTTAGATAGTCCTGCGACTCATATCCAAAAGCTTTATTTTTTAGTATGGGCGAACACTCTTTGATAAAAAAACGTCTATCTTTTTTTAAATTTAGTAAAAAAGTTTCAAAACGTTTTTTTGTATTTCCTATATTTCCGCCAAGACCTATAAAGGCTGTATATTTAAATTTAATCTCTTTATCAAGCCTGTTAAATAACGGAAAAAACTTAGATCTCATAATACACTTTGCGTCATCTAAATATATAGTTTGCATCGTTTATAAAACTTCGCATCCATCTTTTGTTACTACAACAACATCTTCGGTTCTTATGCCAAACTCGTTTTCTATATAAATTCCTGGTTCCACGCTAAATACCATTCCTTCTTCTAAGATAGTTTGACTATTTTTGCTGATTATAGGAAGTTCGTGTATATCAAGACCGACTCCATGTCCTGTTGAGTGAAAAAACTCTTTTTCATATCCAAACTTAGCTATATAATCCCTAGCGGCTCTATCTACTTCATAAGCTGCTATACCGGGTTTTACCGCTTTTATAGCCTCTGCTTGAGCCTCTTTTACTATGTTAAAAATCTCATCTTTTTTGCTATCTTTAAATTTTTGATTTTTATCAAATTTAAAACCGTTTTCAAAATTTATAGTTCTTGTTCTATCTGAACAATATCTTTTAAATTTAACTCCGGCATCTACTAATAGCAGATCTCCTTTTTGCAATCTCAGTTTTGTAGGCATGGCGTGAGCCTTTGCCGCGTTGGAATTTATAGCGGTTATAGGCTCAAAACTAAGCCCTAATTTTCCGCTGTCTTTTAAGATATTTTGTGTGTGAAAATTTATTTCTTCTTCACTCAAATTTAAGTTTTTATTTAAAAAATTTGCAAGTTCATCGAATTTGCAAGCCCCCGTTCGCGCAGCATTTCTTAAAATATCTATCTCGAAATCTTTTTTTATCATGCGTTTTATCTGCGAGAAGTTTGGCTTTGCTATGAAGTTTATATCTAAATTCGAGCTAAGAGCGCTATATTGCATAAAAGTAAAATCATTTGGGTTGAAGTATAAATTTTTTACGCCAAGTTTTCTTAAAAGTAGCCTAGCTTCTTTTATGAGAGAACTTTGTATCTCTATCACTTGAGCGTTTTTTATATTTTGTCTGGCTTCTATTGAATAACGCGCATCGGTGATGAAAAAGTTTTCACCGCAAATACTTATATATATCTCATTATCGCAGCTATAGCCGCATTCATAAAATACGGCATTTTCATCTTTTAAGATAAAATTACGCATTTTGCTGTCTAGCTCTTACTGCTTTTATTTGTTCAAAAATTTGAAGCATCCCCATCATTGCTAAATGATAACCTACTGGACCAAAGCCTATTATTTGTCCTGCGCAAACTGGTGCTATTAAGCTTTTTTGTCGGAATTCCTCTCTTTGATATACGTTGCTTATATGTACTTCTATAACAGGAAGTTTCACCGCAGAAATAGCATCTCTAATAGCTATAGATGAGTGCGTATAAGCAGCCGGATTTATAATTATACCGTCAAATTCACCAAGACATTCTTGAATTTTATCTACTATTTCGCCCTCAAAGTTGCTTTGAAAAAACTCGATTTCTACTCCGGCTTGATCGGCAACTGTTTTCATCTGTTCATGAATATTTTCCATTGACATTGAGCCGTAGATATTTGTTTCGCGTTTGCCTAACATATTGATATTTGGACCTTGTATAACCATAATTTTCATTTGAGCATCCATTTACAATCCTTAAAAAATATTTTAACTACGATTGTACAGAAATATTGCTAAATTTTTGCTATAATTGCCTTCTTTTAAGAGGTAAAAGATGAAAATCATAAAAGCAAAATATATATTAACTTGTAACGATAATTTTGATATTTTAGAAGATAGCGCTATAGCTTTTGATGAGCATATAAAACAAATATCTAGCTTTGATAATCTTATAAAAATTTATCCGGATGCTCAAATAATGGATTTTAAAGATGATATAGCAATGCCTGCGTTTATAAATCCGCACGTTCATCTTGAGTTTAGTTCAAATGTTTCAAGTCTTGATTATGGTGATTTTATAGTTTGGCTAAAAAGTGTGATAAAAACTAGAGATAATCTTAGCGAGCAAGCCAAAAATAAGATAATCAAAAATGCTATAACGACTATGCTAAAAAGCGGTATTAGTACGATAGGAGAGATTTCTAGTTTTGGAAATGAAGCCGAAATTTGCGCCGATTCTGGGGCGAGATTTATATTTTTTAATGAAATTTTGGGATCAAATAGCGAGAATTTATCCGACAATTGGGATAAATTTATAACCAAATTTAATAATAGTTTGAAATTTAAAAGTGATAAATTTATCCCCGCCGTTTCTATACATTCGCCATACTCTACTCATCCTAAACTAGCTAAAAGAGTTCTTGATCTAGCAAGACAAAATAATCTTTTAGTATCAACCCATTTTTTAGAAAGTGAACATGAAAAAAGATGGCTTGAAAATGGCGACGGAGAGTTTAAAATATGGCTTGGAAATTTTAGTAAAGACGTGAAGCCTTTTTATACTCCAAAGAGTTTTTTAAACTATTTTGATGGCATTCGTACTCTATTTACTCACTGCGTTTTTGCAGACGAGTATTTCGAGTATTTTGATAAAAATCTCCACTGCATAACTACTTGTCCTGTTTCAAACAGATTGTTGTCAAATAAGTTAAATTTAAAAAAAGTTTTTGATAGTAACATAAGTCTAAATATCGCAACCGACGGACTTAGCTCAAATATAAGTTTAAATTTCTTTGATGAGCTTAGAGCGGCGCTTTTTACTCATAGTGATTTTGATCTTTTGGAGCTGTCAAAGATACTTTTATTTAGCTCGACAAATGCGGTTGCTAAGAGTTTGGGTTTGGAGCTTGGTGTTATAAAAAGCGGTAAAATCGCTGATATATCTATTATCAAAGGTATAAGTGTGAATTCTAAAGAACAGCTTGTTTTGGAGATTTTGCTTCATACTAAATTTGTAAAAAAACTATATATAAAGGGAAATGAATGTCTGTTTTAAAATTTATATTTTCAAAAATCGGAGCTATTTTTAAATTTGTTAATGAATATTTTAAGAGTTTTGTATTTTTATTAATTGTTATTTTGATTATTGTAAATAGTGGAAAAAGCGAGATCGCAAATTTAACCGAGATAAGCTTAAAAGGTGCTATAATCGATGAAAGCGAGATACTTAGTCAAATTTATGAAGCTAAAAACGATAGTTTTATCAAAGGTGTTTTGTTAAATATAGATAGTCCAGGAGGCTCAATGGCTCCTAGCGTACAGATAAGCGACGCTATAAAAGATTTGGCGAGTATAAAACCAGTTATTGCATATGCTATTGGTACAATGGCAAGCGGAAGCTACTATTCGTCTATTTGGGCAAATAAAATATATGCAAATCGCGGTAGTTTTATAGGTTCGATCGGAGTTATCGTACAATCACCAAATGTTGAAGAACTTGCTAAAAAATTAGGCGTAAGCACTCAAACTATAAAAGCCGGAAAATATAAAGAAGCAGGAACATTTATAAGAGGCTGGAATGAAGATGAAAAAAACGAGCTTCAATCTTTAGTAAATAGAAGTTACGAGATGTTCTATACGGATGTAGCTATGGCTAGAAATCTTGATATTGATAAAAAAGATATTTGGGCAAATGCCAGAGTATTTTTAGCTCCCGATGCTAAAAGCGTCGGGCTAATTGATGACGTAAAAAGCTATTTTGAGGTTAAAAGTGAACTAGAACTATTAAGCGGTGTTGCTAGTCCAAGCTGGAAACAACAGCCTATTATGGATAAATTTATCTCAAATTTAGCAAAAGAGAGTACAAACTTAGCTTTAAAAATGTTATTTGTCAACGAGGCTAGATAGATGACGCTTCATTCTTTATATACCGGAAAGATAAAAACGATTACCGGAGCCGGAACTTATTTTGAAACCGGTATGTTAAAAGAGCCTGTTTGCGAAGAGATATATTGTGATAAATTAGGGTTTAAGGGTGATGAGATAAAAGATACAAAGCATCACGGCGGTTTAGAAAAAACGGTTTTTGCAAATAGTTTGCAAAACTACGTGATATGGTCTAAATACTTAGAAAAAGATATGCAAAAAGGTTTTATGGGTGAAAATCTTTGTATAGACGGTATGCACGAAAGCAATGTTTGTATAGGCGATATACATAAAATAGGAACTCTTGTTTTGCAAGTTTCTCAGCCAATAAAGCCATGTTTTAAACTCTCAGGAGTTTGGGATAATAAAAGTTTTACGAAATATATATTTGAAACCGGTCTTACTGGGTGGTACTACCGCGTTTTAGAAACGGGAAGTTGTAAAGCCGGAGATGAGGTCATAATAGTGCAATTTGAATTAAATATGCTATTTTATTCTCCAAAAGATAATCTAAACTTAGTATCTAAATTTGAAAAAGTAACTACCATAACCAGCGGTTGGGATATAGCTATAAAGCAGAGATTAAAAGGAATTTATGATAGCTCATATATGAGCGGAATTTAACCAATTATCTGGTTAAATTCAAAAATACTAAAATCTTCTTCCTATAGAGAATTCGAAACTACTTGTGTCATCTCCTGGTTTGTCATTGAGAGGTCGAGTGTAAAATATTTGAAGCGGACCTATAGGTGTTAGCCATTCTATACCAACACCTGTGCTATAACGCTTGATCTCATTTAAACTATCATCGCCTATCATACCGTAATCAAAAAATACAAGTCCACGCATTTTAAGACGATCTATAATAGGAAAGCTTACTTCGACTGAGTTACTAAACGATATTTTACCGCCGGTTTCTATATCTTTACAAGCATTTATGACGCTGCCATCGCTTCTTTTTGGATTGCATATATGTTTTTTTGGAGTTACGCTTCTATTTTTATATCCTCTTACGCTTCGTATGCCGCCTAAAAATAATTTTTCGTTTATAGGTAGTTTAGCTTCGTCGCTATTCCATAAGTATCCAAATGCCGCTTTATATCTTAAGATAAGATCATAATCTATATAGTCGCTTAATCCAAGATAGTAATTAAAACTAGTTTTATTTTTAACAAACTCTATATCTCCGCCTGCTCCTGCGTATTCAAAGCTAGTAGATGCTATTATACCGCTTCTTGGGATATAATAATCATCCGTGTTATTAAATGTTATACCAGGAATTATCGAGCTTTTTATATTTGTTCCGTTTAGATATCCGGCGTCTCTATAAAACTCATCAAGTCCAGTGATTTTGCTGTGTTCTATCTGATATGTTAAAAATGCGTTTGTATATCTTCCTATTTTTCTGCCGCCCGTTAAACTAAAGCCGTAATTTTTCTCATTATACTCGTTCCAGTCATAATCGTTTGCATAAATATTTCCGCCAAGGCTATATGCAGAGTCCATAACGCGAGGGTTTGTAAGTCCTATATTTCCGCTTAAAGTATCATCGCTTTTATCTACGCTCACGCTACCTTTATATCCGCTACCAAATACGTTTGTATCGCTTATCCCGGCATTTAATAATAAACCATCGCTAGTACCGTATCCTATACCGCCCGTGACGCTTCCTGTTGATGTCTCTTTAACTACAACTTCTAGATCGACTTGTTCTTTATTTACTCTATTTTCTTTTATTTCTACATCTTCAAAATAACTACTTCTTTTAAGTGCATTTTTTGAGTCGATTAGATCCGTTTTATTATATAAATTTCCTTCTGTTAAGTACAATTCGCGTCTGACAACCCTATCGACTGTTCTATCATTTCCAGATATGATAACGTTTCTTATACATACTTTATCGTTTGGTACTACTTGATATGTAATATCTACTGTGTGATCAATCTCATTTTTTTGTGTTTGAGGATAGACTTTTACATAAGCGTATCCTTTATCTGCGACTATATTTTCAAGATCACTTATATCTTTTCTGAGCCACGCTGAGTTTAGTCTGTCTCCTTTTGATAGTTTAAATTTTTTAATAATGTTTTCATTATCAAGTTCAAGTTCGCTAGGAGCGTCTATAGTTATATCATTTACGTTATAAGGTTCGCCCTCTTCTATGTAATAAGTAAGATCTGCCGTATAGTTATCAAAATATGTATTTAGATACGCATCTGAAATCGAAGCGTCTAAATAACCTTTTTTAAGATACTCTTCTTTTATTTTTCCAGAGTCTGTAGGGAGATCGTAAATTTTAACTTTTCCATCATTTCTTCCCCACATCCAGCCCATGAATTCACGTTGTTTATTTGATACCGCGGGTTCAACATCTGAGTAATCAAGTACTTTTGAGCCTACTAAATTTACATTTTGTATTATAATGTTTTCGCCTCTATTTACGGTCATTATTATATGAAGTGAGCTATCATTGCCATTCAATGGGATCTTTTCAACATCGACGACTGTATCAAAATATCCTTTTGTTTCGTAAAACTGTCTTATTCTATCTTTTGCGTTATTTATACTTAGTTCGTCATACATCTGACCTTTTTTTACACTAAGTATGCTATCTATAGCTTTTTTATCATTTGTAACAACGCCTTGTATATCAAGCCTCGCAATGATAGGTTTTTCTTTTAAGGTTACTACTACATTTCCATCGGTTTCTTCTATATAAATATCTTTGAAATAACCTTGTTTGTATAAATTTAAAATAGCTTTATTTGAGTTTTTTTCTGTTAGCTCATCTCCTATTTTTAGTCCTGAAATATCGTTTGCAACTTCATTTGAGAGATGCATAAGCCCTTTGTAGGTCACTGATTTTATAGTTACAGCATTTAATGCTCCAGCCACCGCTAAACTCAAAAATAATATTTTTTTCATATAATGTTACCTAATGCAAAGTGTGATTGGCTATAGTATCATAATTATTTTTAACATATTATTAAATTTAAACACGTTACGTTTTCTAAATTTATCGGTCAAATTTAATGGAAATTGCTAGAACTTTGATTAAATTTAAAGTATAATAATCCACAAAAAATAAGGAATTTATATGAACGTAGGCATAATAGGTCTAGGACTTATCGGAGGTTCTTTAGGTCTTGCTTTAAGAGATATGAAACTTATAACAAAAGTAAGCGGATATGATCTTAATAAAGAAAACGAGAGTGACGCTTTGAAGCTCGGTTTAGTCGATGAGATAATAGGCTTTGAAGAGATGAAAAAGAGATGCGATATGATATTTTTGGCTATTCCTGTGGAGGCCATTATCAAAATACTTCAAAATTTAAAAGATATACCAAAAAGTACGACTATAATAGATCTTGGTTCAACCAAAGTAGAGATATTAAAATCATGTCCGGATGAGATAAAAGAGAACTTTGTGGCTGCTCATCCTATGGCAGGAACTGAAAACTCAGGACCTAAAGCGGCATTTAAAACTCTTTTAAACGGTGCCGTAGTTGTCGTATGCGATGATAAAAATGCAGGTGAAAATCACGTAAAAAGAGCAGTTGAGATACTATCTCACGCAGGTATGAAGATAGTTTTTATGGATTCAAAAAGCCATGACCATCATGTAGGAATTATATCTCATCTTCCTCATATCATCAGTTACAGTCTTGTAAGCTCAACTTTAAAAGAAGAGGATAAAAGAAATATATTGCTTCTTGCTGGAGGTAGTTTTAGCGGAATGGCTCGTATAGCAAAGTCAAGTCCGCAAATGTGGTCAGATATATTTAAGCAAAATAAATCCAACGTGTTAAACGCGATAAATTCTTTTAAAAAAGAGCTTGAAATTTGTGAGAATATGATAGAAAACGATCAGTGGGATGAACTAAAAGCGTGGATGCAAACTGCTAGAGGATTGAGAGATATTTTATAGTTAAATTCAAAATATTTTGATATAATCACGATCTAAAAAATATATTAATAAGGTAGCATGATGAGAAAAAATTCAGGTTTTAAAATTATTATTATAGGTATTATTATAATTTTGTCTATATTTATAGTGGTAAGTATTTCAAATTTAAATATACTTGAGAAAGAACCTCCTAACATAGCTTTGGAAAATGAAACTCATTGGAATTTAAAAGCTCCTATTCCTCTTAAAATCACAGATAATGCAGGTATTAAATTTATAAAAATAGTTTTAAACGACGGTTCTGCGAGTCAAGTTCTGTTATCTAAAGAGTTTAATGATAGCCAAACAGAAGTAAATTTAAACATAGCTTTTCCTAAAAATGCTATATTTGATGAGAAAAAAACTTATACTTTAATAGTGGAAGCGATAGATACTAGCAAATGGAATTTTTTTGGCGGAAATAAATCCGTGAAAAATTCAAAACTTTTAGTAGATACAAAAAGACCAGAGATATATATACTAAACCAGTCTTATAAGATATCAAAAGGCGGCGCGGCAGCTGTAGTATTTAGGGCTAGTGATGATAATATAAAAGATGTATATATACAGACTAACTACGGTAAAAAATTTAAAGTCACACCGTTTTACAAAGACGGTTATTATTCATCTTTAGTAGCGTGGCCTAGTTCTGAAAATGAGTTTAGCGCAGATGTAGTGGCTGAAGATATGGCCGGAAATAAAAGCAATATGCGCATAAGATACTTTTTGCAAGACAGAAAGTATAAAATCTCAAAAATAGCTTTGAACGATAGATTTTTAGATGGTAAAATACTAGATCTTGCAAATCAATATGCAACAGATCCTAATGCTATGGATAAGCTTGCTAGATTTAAATTCGTAAATGAAACGCTTAGAATTTCAAATGAGAAAAAAATAGCGGAAATCACGTCAAAAGTGCCTGAAAAATCAATGAATGGCTTTTATATAGATCCTTTTTATCCTCTTAGAAACGGAGCGGCGGTAGCTAGTTTCGGAGATCATCGTTTTTATACTTATGGTGGAAATGACGTAAGCGAAAGTTGGCATTTAGGTCTTGACTTAGCTAGCACAGCAGGAGCCAAAATAGCAACTAGCAATCCTTCGGTAGTAGTATTTAACGAAGAAAACGGCATATACGGTCAAAATATAATTTTATACCACGGATTTGGGCTTTATACTTTGTATGGTCACTGTAATAGCACAAATGTAAATGTTGGAGAGCAACTAAGCGTAGATGCTTTTATAGGAACTACCGGAACTACCGGACTTGCTCTTGGGGATCACTTGCATTTTGGAGTTTTAGTTCAAGGTATAGAAGTTAGACCTGAGGAATGGATGGATAATAAATGGATGAAAGATAACGTATACGATGTTCTCGAGCTTTCAAAAAAGGTTATTGATAAGAAAATTTGAAGTGATTTGATTTAAATCAGTAAATTTATAGTGGTAAATTTAATAAGGAGCCAAATGAAAAAATACCGCATTTATCAAGTCGATTCATTTACTACTCAAAAGCTTTATGGTAATCCGGCTGGAGTAGTAACAAACGCCGATGGACTTAACGATGAGCAGATGCAGCGCATAGCAAGAGAGCTAAATAACTCAGAAACGGCGTTTATCTTATCTCCTAAAGACGCGAGTCATGATGTTTGGGTACGCTTTTTTACTCCGACAAGTGAAGTTCCTATATGCGGTCACGCTACTATAGCCGCTCATTACGCTAGAGCTATAGAGCTCGGACTAGATTCTACTAAAGTAGTGCAAAAAACAGGCGCCGGAAATCTTCTTGTAGATATAAACAGATGCGGCAATGATTATTCTATAGTGATGACTCAAGGCGAGATCAAAATCGGCGAACCATTTTCTTGGCAGATCGTACAAAAGCTTACCGAAGCGCTTGGTATCAAGAGCGATGATTTAAACTCAAAATGTCCGGTTTGCATCGCATCTACCGGACATTCAAAAGTAATGATAGCTATCAACTCAAACTCTGTTTTACACTCTTTAAAACCGAATTTCGAACTTTTAATATCACTTAGTAAAGAGATAGGTTGTAACGGGTATTATGTTTTTACGCTAGATCAAAATGCTGAAATTCTAGTGCACGGACGTATGTTTGCTCCTGCTATAGGTATAAATGAAGATCCAGTAACTGGAAATGCAAACGGACCTTTAGGGGCGTACCTTGTGCATTATGAACTTTTTGGCAACAGTGATTTGCGAAGTTTTAAATTCAAAGCAACGCAAGGCGAAGCGATAGGACGCACAGGCGTGATGGAAGTAAATGTAACTAAAGAAGGCACGAGACCGACTCTTGTACAGATAACAGGAAGAGCGGTAATTGTTTTTAGCGCTGAGCTTGAGGTTTAAGTTTTGAGCCGATATTTACCAATTTTTAACCGATTTTTGATATAATCGGTCTAGATTACTTAAGGATTAAATTTGAAACAAACAACAATATCAAAAAAGGTTGAGGGCGTAGGTATAGGACTTCACAAGGGTGAGCCTATAAAACTAATACTTGAACCATTAGAAGCAAATATGGGTATAGTTTTTTATAGAAGTGATTTGGGAAGTAGTTTTAAAGCCGAGCCAAAAAATGTTATAAATACGCAAATGGCTACCGTAGTAGGAAATGAAAAAGGTTCCGTATCTACAATAGAACATCTTTTAAGTGCTATAAATAGTTACGGAATTGATAATATAAGAATAGTTCTAGACGCAAACGAAGTTCCTGTGATGGACGGAAGTGCGATAAGTTTTTGTATGATGCTAGATGAAGCCGGAGTCATCGAACTAGAAGCCGATAAAAAGGTAATAGTAGTAAAAAAAGAAGTTGAAGTGAGGGATGGGGATAAATATGTAAAAGTCACTCCTAGTAAAAATCCTAAATTTAACTATACTATCAAATTTGAAAATCCTATTATCGGTAAGCAGAGTTATACTTTTGAATTTAGTAAAGAAAATTTTTTAAATGAGATAGCGCGCGCTAGAACATTTGGATTTTTAAAAGATGTTCAAAAACTAAATTCAATGGGCTTAGCACTTGGCGGAAGTCTGGATAATGCAGTAGTTATCGACGATAGCCGTATTTTAAATCCAGAAGGATTGCGGTTTGAAAATGAGTTTGTAAGACATAAAATACTAGATGCTATCGGTGATATAAGCTTACTTGGAGCGCCTATGGTCGGAGATTATGAGGCTTACGCAGGAAGTCATGACTTAAATCACAAGCTCACTGTAGCTCTTTTAAGCGACGAAAAGAACTATGAAATGGTAACATTAGATGAGCAAAAAGCCAAAGAGTATGCAAAGGCTTTTGCATAAAAAAAGTTGATATTTTAGTAGCAGCGCTCTCATCGCCGTTGCTTATTGGTATATATGAAAACGATACTCTTATAAAAGAGCTTTGTAGCGATCAAAAAGCTAGTGAATCTTTAATAGCATTTTTAGATGAAATCAGTTCAGAGTTTGTAATATCGAGCATAACTTACGCAAATACTCCTGGAAGCTTTATGGGTCTTAAGGTAAGTTATGTGATATTAAAAATATTTTGTATAGCCAAAAATATCGGTTTTTGGGCTGTTAGCGGATTTGAACTAAATGACTTTGGCGCTATACGCGCAAATAAAAATTTAAGTTTTGTATATAGCAAAGATGGTATTAGTTTGCAAAAAATAGAACAAACAGATTTTAAACTCCCAAATAATTTATCAAATTTAAATAAAAAGTGTGATACTCTTCCGGAGTATATTATAGATGCAATTTAGGAGAGAATTTGAAAATACTAACGCCAGCCACAAGTGCGAATTTAGGACCGGGATTTGATTCATTAGGACTTTCGCTTAAACTATACAATGAAGTTACTATAACAAAGCAAAATTTTACGTCAGTTTGCATAAGCGGCGAAGGAAGCGATAAAATAGGGCTAAAAAAAAATAATACATTTGTAAATATTTTCAACGAAACCATGCTTTATCTTACCGGCAAGACGCCGAATTTTAGATTTAATTTTATAAATAATATTCCGTTTTCTAGAGGTCTTGGAAGTAGCTCATCGGTAATAGTAGGAGCTATAGCTTCTGCTTATCATATGGCTGGATTTAAAGTAGATAGAGCTTTGGTATTAAATCAAGCTTTAAAATACGAAAGTCATCCGGATAATATCTCTCCGGCGGTATGGGGAGGTTTTACGTCAAATATCGTGCATAAAGGCACAGTATATACGCAAAAAGCTGATATTAGTAGCGATTTAAGAGCCGTTGTAGTTATACCAGACAAGCCTACTAGCACAAAACAATCAAGAGGAAAACTACCAAAAACATACCCTATGGCCGATGTAATCAGCAATGTCTCTCACGCGGCTTTTCTTACTGCTTGTTTTATAAAACAAGATTATGAGAATTTAAGATTAGCAAGTATAGATAAAATGCACGAAATCAGACGTATGCATGGACTTAAAGAGCTTTTTAGGGTAAGAGAGATAGCTTATTTAAGCGGTGCTTTGATGAGCAATCTTTCTGGTAGCGGATCTAGTTTTTTAAATTTAGCACATAAAGATAGAGCTCAAACTTTAAGAGATATATTGCAATTAGAATTCCCGGAGTTTAAAGTAGAAATCTACGAACTTGATAATAACGGTTTTATATTGCAAAGCTAAAAATAAAGAAAATTAAGATATAATATGAACAAATTTCATAAACCAATAAGAATGTGCGTGGTTTGCAAAGGCAGATTTTTTCAAAATGAGCTTTTTAAATTTGCTTGTGTAAATGGTGAAATACAAATAAACTCAAAAAATACAAGGTCATTTTATCTATGCAAAACCTGTATCCAAAAAGACAAAAAAGACCTCAAAAAACCACTCTCACGGTTTAGTAAAAATAGTGTAAACTTAAAGGAGATACTCGCCGATGGCAAACATTAGAATCCATGAAATAGCAAAAGAACTTGGCTATTCCAATAAAGAAATTTTAGAAAAAGCAAAGGAGTTAGGATTTAAGGTTACAACTTCATCTAGCGCAGTAACTCCAGAAGATGCAGCACAACTCTATGATTATGTCCAATCAGGTAAAAAACCAGAATCGCCGGAGAAAAAAGATATAAAACAAAATACTCAAAAAGAAGCTCCAGAGACACAAACGCAGCAAAAACCTATAGAGCAAGAGGTGGAAACCAAACAAAATATTGATAGTACGCCAATCAAAGTAGAGCCAAAACAAGAGAGTTTGGCCAGTTCTACTTTATCTAAAAGGCGAGGCTTAGTTATAGTAAAAAAGAAAAAAGTGGAAGTTCAACCTATACAAAAACAGCAGTCTGAACCTATAAATAAAGGTTTAGAGGCGATTTTTGGCAGCAGTGATGAAAATCTAAAAAAGAAGAAAAAAGAGAAAAAACCTATTATAGCTACTAAAAAAGAGAACTCGGCTAAGATAGACTTGTTATCCGCAATTAGTTTTAGCGATGATATATCTATAGATGATGAAGATGTTGTTGTATTGCCAGATCTTACTGTAAAACCTATAGAGATTGAACGTCAAAATACGGTTAAAAAGCAGATAAATGTTTATAAAACATCTCAAAATAATAGTTTTAGTTTTGAGGGCGGAATACAAAGAAACAGTAGAAAAAAACATAAAAAAGTCGTAAAAGACAAAGATAATGAAGATATAAGTAGCGTTGATATCCCAAAAGAGATTCGTCTTTATGAATTTGCCGATAAGATAAAAAAATCTTCAAGCGAAGTGATAGCAAAGCTATTTATACTAGGAAAAATGACTACTAAAAATGATTTTTTGGAAGAAGATGAGATAGAAATACTAGGCGCCGAGTTTGGTATAGAAGTCAATATAGTGGATACTAAAGAAGATTTTGACTATGTAAAAGCATATGAAGATGAAATTTTAGAAGATAATAGCGTATCAAGAGCTCCGGTTGTTACTATAATGGGTCACGTAGATCACGGTAAAACTAGTTTGCTTGATTATATAAGAAACTCGCGCGTAGCTAGCGGTGAGGCCGGTGGTATCACTCAACACGTCGGCGCTTATATGGTAGAAAAAAGCGGTAAAAATATAACCTTTATAGATACTCCTGGGCATGAAGCTTTTACCGCTATGAGAGCAAGAGGAGCTAGTGTTACTGATATAGTTATTATAGTTGTAGCTGCCGATGATGGTGTAAAACCTCAAACTAAAGAAGCTATAAATCATGCAAAAGCCGCAGGAGTGCCTATCATTATAGCTATAAATAAAATGGATAAAGAAAGCGCTAATCCAGATCTTGTAAAAACAGGACTTGCCGAGCTTGATATTCTTCCTACCGAATGGGGCGGCGGCTATGAGTTTGTGCCTATTTCGGCTAAGACCGGAATTGGGATCGAAGATTTACTAGAAATAGTTCTACTTCAAGCCGAACTTTTGGAACTTAAAGCAAATCCCGATAGAGAAGCAAAAGCGACTATTATAGAAAGTTCACTTCAAAAAGGTCGCGGACCAGTAGTAACTGCTATAGTTGAGAACGGGACGCTAAGAGTAGGAGATACTATCGTTGCTGGTGTGGCTTATGGCAAAGTAAGAGCGTTGCAAGATGACAAGGGAAATAGTTTAAAATCTATAAAACCTGGTGAATGCGGTGTCATCATAGGACTTAGCGAAGTTCCAGATGCGGGAGAAACGTTGATAAGCGTAAAAACAGATAAAGAAGCTCGTGAATATGCTCAGAAAAAATATGATTATTTAAGACAAAAAGAGCTTAGTAAATCCACAAAAGTAACTATAGATGAGCTAAGCGCTAAGATAGCAGAAGGCGAGTTAAAAAGCCTTCCAGTTATCATAAAAGCCGATGTTCAAGGTTCACTAGAAGCCATAAAAGCAAGCCTTGAAAAATTAAAAAATGATGAGATAAAAGTAGATATAATTCACTCTGGAGTAGGCGGAATCAGCCAAAGCGACATAACTTTAGCAAGTGCAAGTTCAAACTGTGTTATTTTAGGCTTTAATATAAGACCAACTGGAGACGTAAAAGAAAAAGCTAAAGAGCGTTCTGTTGAGATAAAAACTTACAATGTTATATATAATTTAATTGATGATGTAAAAGCTCTGCTTAGTGGTCTTATGAGTCCTATTATAAGCGAAGAAGAGCTTGGTCAAGCCGTCATTCGTCAAGTTATTAATGTGCCAAAAATAGGACAAATCGCAGGTTGTATGGTGACTGATGGAAGTATAAATAGAGGTGCTAAGATACGTGTAATCCGTGACGGAGTTGTTGTGTTTGAAGGAAATGTAAGCTCATTAAAACGTTTTAAAGATGATGTAAAAGAAGTAGCAAAAGGGTATGAGTGCGGAGTCGGTATCGAAGGATATAACGATATGAGAGAAGGCGACTATATAGAAAGTTACAAAGAAGTAGAAAGCAAGGTTGAGTTATGAATGCAGCCGAAGTAAAGCGCCTAAGAACAGAAAGCGTGCTAAAAGAGCTTATTCCAGAAGCACTAAGCAGCTTAGATGATATCTATTTAAAAGGGCTTTGCGTAACTGATGTAGAGTGTAAAAAAGGCAGATATGATGCTTTTGTATATCTTGATAAAATGATGCTTGACGACAAAGAGCAATCTTACGTTTTAGAGCATTTAAAAAGAGTAAGTAAGCATATACAAAATCACTGTATGAGTGCCGAAGGTTGGTATAAAGCTCCAAATTTTCATTTCAAATTTGATGATAGGCTAGAGTATCAAAATCATATTGATAAGCTATTTAGTAAGGTTTCTGATGAGCTTGATAAGGGTAAAAAATGACGGATTTATCAAATTTAGTATCGCAATGCGGAGTTGATCTGTATGATGCAGAAGTCGTAAATGAAAATGGTAGAGTTATATATAGAGTTTATATAACGAAAAACGGTGGTGTAAGTTTAGAAGAGTGCGAAGCAGTTAGTAAGCTTCTTTCTCCTATTTACGATGTAATGCCGCCAGTAAGCGGAGAGTGGATTTTAGAGGTTTCAAGCCCTGGGCTTGAGAGAAAACTTAGTAAAATAGAACATTTTACGCTTAGTATAGGCGAATTTGCTAAAATTATACTAAATGATAAGACCGAGATTAAAGGTAAGATAGTATCCGTAAAAGATGATAATATATGTATAAATATCAAAAATAATGAATCAATTGAAGTCAAATTTGAAAATATAAAGAAGGCTAAAACCTATATGGAGTGGTAGTTTACCACTCAACTTTTTGCCATGAATTTTTCTCTGCATAAAGAGTGTTTATATCGTAAAAAAAGCAGTTTGGGTGGTAAACCTTTTCCATAATTTCATTTTCTATATTTTTTTCGTTTATTTTCATGTATTTTATTACTTTATAGATGATTCCGCTATTCCTTACTATGTATGGTAAAGTGCTAAATTTGTCTTGAATCATAAAGTATCTTTTTTCTCCACAGATACTTTCGCAATATATTATGTACTCCATAATTTTGCACCTTTTTTCTAGTCTCAATTTTTTATAAATATATACATTTGTCTATTAAAATAAAACATAGTAATATTTCTATAGATTTATTATAATATATAGTAATATTTTCTTTGTTGCAAAAGATGGTAATTTTTGATAAATTTTGTTTTTATATTTCAAGGAACGATTATGGAAAGAAAGCTAAGCAAAAGAGATATGGCAGGTATCCTTAAAATTGATGTAAAAACTTTATATAATTGGAAGAAAAACAAACCAGAGCTCTATCGTATAGTTATGCTTGGATTTAAATTCGACGAACTTTTATGGTTAAGTAAGCAGAATTTTGAAGAGATGCAAAAATTAGCTAGAGAGAATCAAAACTACCGTTTAAGGTAGCTTTTAATTGCAAATTGACTATAATAAGGAATTGATTTTATAAAAGAAAGATTAAGATGTGTAATGAATATTATATGAATATAGCTATAAATAAAGCATGGGAGTTTCAGTTTCTTACGTATCCTAATCCTGCCGTGGGATGTGTTATAACAGGTAAAAATGGTGAAATTTTATCGATAAATGCTCATGAAAAAGCAGGAATGCCGCATGCTGAATTAAACGCTATAAAATATGCTTTAGAGATGAAAAATCCGGCTTTTAAGCAAGATTTTGACGAGATAAAAGATACAAACGAACTTTATAATTTCATAATGCAAAATCATTCAAATTTACTAAATGGATCAACTGCTTATGTGACGCTTGAACCTTGCTCACATCAAGGACGTACTCCGCCTTGTGCGAATTTGTTAAAAGAGCTTGGTTTTAAGCAAGTTATTATAGGGGCAATTGATAGTAGCGAAAATGCAAAAGGCGGTGAGCAAATTTTAAAAAATAGCGGTATAAAGACCAAAATAGGAGTTTGCAAAGAGAAAGCAGATGAACTTTTAGAGCCTTTTTTGGCTTGGAGTTTGGGAAATTTTAGTTTTTTTAAGATCGCTTTAACACAAAACGGTATTGCAAGCGGTGGAGTTATCTCAAATTTACAAAGTCGCACTCATTCCCATAAGCTTAGATCATTAGTAGATATGCTTGTTATAGGAGGGAATACCGTAAGAACAGATCGTCCTTTACTAGATACAAGACTTGTAAAAAACGGTAAAAATCCGGATATTCTTTTATACTCAAAAGAGTCTAAGTTTGACACGACAATTCCTCTTTTTAATATTTTAGATAGAAGAGTTATAGTTTCAAATTCGTTAGATGCGGTATTTGAGCGTAAATTTGTTATGTTTGAAGGCGGAGAAAATTCGCTTTTAAATTTAGATAAAAGAGTAAAATGGCTTTTGATTTATCGTTCAAACGAGTTTAAAATAGGCAAGGCTATCAGTTTGAATTTAAAAATTAAGATTATGCATACTTCTAAATTTGAAAATGATGAACTTTTATGGTGTAAAATATTAGATTAATTTTATTAAAATTTAAGCTAAAATATATTATATAAAGTAGTATTTTATCTATTAAAAGCCTTATTTACCATATTTATAATATCTTAAGTAAAATTTTTATATAATAGCGCAATTTTCTATTTAAAAAAGGTCGAAAATATGGATAGATTATACTCATATAAAGATAATTGCGGTTTTGGTTTGCTTGCAAATTTACATAATGTTTCTAGCTATCAAAATACAATTGATGCCATAACGGCTCTTGAGCGAATGATGCATAGAGGCGCTATAGCGAGTGATGGCAAGAGTGGAGATGGCTGTGGTCTGCTTTTTTCGATGCCTACTTCATTCATGAAAAAGGCTGCTAAAGAGTGCGGCGTTCTACTTCCTGAACAGTTTGGCGTAGCTATGGTTTTTTTAAAAACCGACGAGCATATGGAAAAATTTGAGGAAATATGTCTGAAAAACGACTTAAAAGTTATTTTAAAAAGAGATGTTCCTATAGATGAAAGTGCATTAGGAGAGCTTGCTTTAGAGACTTTACCGCGTATAGTTCAGTTTTTTATCACCCCTAATAGCATAATTGCTAAAAAATATTTTAGCTCTTTGCTCTACCTTGCAAGACGTGAAATTCAAAAATACTTTAAAGAAGATGATGATTTTTATGTCTGTTCATGCTCGGATAAAGTTATAGTTTATAAAGGTCTTATAATGCCTACTTATATAAAGACCTTTTTTAAAGATTTGAGCGATCAAGAGTTTTGCAGTAGTTTTGCGCTTTTTCATCAAAGATTTTCTACAAATACACTTCCTAAATGGCGTCTAGCTCAACCATTTAGAACAATAGCTCATAACGGAGAGATAAACTCAATTTCTGCAAACAGAACAAATTTAACTATCCAAGAAAAATGCTTAAAAAGCCATAAATTTACAAATGATGAGTTAAATATGATGATTCCTATCACTGGAGACGATAGAAGTGACAGTGCTAGTTTAGATAATATGTTTGAGTTTCTTATACAAAATGACGTGGATTTTTTTAAAGCCGTTAGATTAGTTCTTCCTGCTCCATGGCAAAATAGTCCATATACGGACTCAAAAATACGTTCATTTTACGAATATACGAGCCCAAATTTTGCTCCATGGGATGGACCTGCGGCAGTATCGTTTACAAACGGTAGATTTATCGCTTGTTGTTTAGATAGAAACGGACTCAGACCCGCAAAATATATCATCACAAAAGATTCAAGAGTCTTGATTTCTAGTGAGTACGGCGTTCTTGATATAGATGAGAGCAATATACTTGAGCGAGGACGCCTACAAAGCGGTCAAATGATAGGTCTTGATCTAAAATACGGTAAGGTTATGAAAAACGATGAGATAAATGATTATATCAAAAATAGCCAAGATTATACAAAATGGTTAAATGATAATATGGTTCATTTAGAAGAATTCGTAGAGATCGTTTTTGAGAAGTTAAGCGATTATAAGTTAGACAATCTTCACGCTTTGCAAAGAAATTTTAGTATAACAAACGAGTTTAAAGAGATGATTTTATCTCCTATGATTACAAGCGGCAAAGAAGCAACCGGCTCTATGGGTGATGATACGAGTTTGGCTGCATTTAGTGACTCTCAAAGAAGATTTAGCGACTTTTTTAAACAGAAATTTGCCCAAGTAACAAACCCTCCTATAGATCCACTTCGTGAGATGGTTGTAATGAGTTTAAACGTAACTTTCGGTGAGTTTAGAAACTTTTTAGAAGAGAGTGAATTTCATGCAAAACGTATCAAAACAACATCTCCGATTTTAATGCAGGATAAATTTGAAGTTTTGAAAAGTTTCGGAGATGAAAATAGTCCTAAATTTCAAAGCGAGTTTAAAAATCAAACATTTAGTACACTGTTTAGCGAAAACTTAAAAGGTAGCCTAGAAGATCTTGTTTATGATGTTATAAATGCTATAAAGAACGGAGTTCATATTGTTTTGCTTGATGATAGAGGAGTAGATAGTTCTAACGCTTCTATGCCTATGGCTATGGCAGTAGGTAGAGTTCATCAAGCTCTTATAGAAGAGGGACTTCGCCATAACGTGACTATTATAGCAGTTAGCGGTGAGATATTAGACTCTCATAGCTGTGCTATGATGATAGGATACGGAGCAAGCGCAGTATATCCGTATCTTCTTTTTGCGAGTGCTTATGAGATTTTGAAAGACAAGGATGAGACGCAGATAAAATCAGGTTTAAAAAATATCCATCATGCTTTAAACACCGGACTTTTGAAGATAATGTCGAAAATGGGTATATCGACTGTAGGAAGCTATAAAAACTCAGCTTTATTTGATGTCTTAGGTCTTAGTCAAACCGTAGTTAATGAATGTTTTGCAGCTTCTAGCGTGCTTATACCAGGACTTGAATATGACGATATAGAAAAAAGAATTTTAAAATATCATAAATCCGCTTTTAATTTTGGTGATCACCTTATACCTTTGAATTTAGGCGGATTTTACAAATACCTTGATAGAGATGAGTTTCATGACTATACGCCATTTATAATAAATCAAATTCATAAAACCAGCATAACGGGCGATATGAATGATTTTTCTAAAATCAGAGATGCCATAAAAGGTCGCGGACTTAGAATGGTTAGAGATTTTCTTGATATAAAAAGCGATAAAGAGCCTATAAGCGTAGATGAAGTGGAGCCTGCAAGTAGTATATTAAAACGTTTCAATTCAGCTGCTATGAGTTTAGGTTCGATAAGTCCAGAAGCGCATGAAGCTCTAGCTTTAGCTATGAATAAACTAGGAGCTATGAGCAACTCAGGTGAGGGAGGAGAATCCAATCAGAGATTAAAAAGTCCTGCTAATTCACAGATAAAGCAGATTGCAAGCGGAAGATTTGGCGTAACTCCGGAGTATTTAGCTAGTGCTACCGAAATTCAAATAAAATTAGCTCAAGGTGCAAAACCAGGAGAGGGCGGACAACTTCCAGGATATAAAGTAACGGAACTTATAGCAACTCTGCGTTATACGACGCCAGGGGTTACTCTTATAAGTCCTCCTCCTCATCACGATATCTATAGCATCGAGGATTTAGCTCAGCTTATTTTTGATTTAAAGCAAGTAAATCCAAAAGCTACTATCGCAGTAAAACTAGTTTCAAGTGCTGGAGTAGGTACTATAGCAGCTGGAGTTGCTAAATGTTACGCTGATAAAATAATTATAAGCGGAGGAGATGGAGGTACCGGAGCTGCTGGTTGGAGTAGCATCAAATTTACCGGAAATCCGTGGGAATTAGGTCTTATAGAAGCACATAATGCTTTGAAAGTAAATAATCTAAGAAGCAGCGTTCATCTTCAAACAGACGGCGGATTAAAGATCGGTCAAGATATCATAAAGGCTGCGTTATTAGGAGCCGAAAGCTATGCTTTTGGAACTTTGGCTTTGGTTATTTTAGGCTGTAAAGTATTAAAAATATGCCATTTAAATCGCTGTACCGAAGGAGTTGCTACTCAAGATCCGGCTTTAAGGGGTAAATTTAGCGGAAGCGTAGATAGAGTCGTGAATTATTTTACTTTATTGGCTGAAGATGTTAGGCTTGAGTTGGCAAAAATGGGATATAAAAGTTTAGATGATATAATAGGTAGAAATGAGCTTTTAAGTCCGGTAGAGAGTAAATTTGATATGAGCGAACTTCTAAGGGTTATTGATGGAGATAATAAAAGTAGCGGCAAACCAAATAATCCTTTTGATAAGAATGAATTTGAAAAAAGCGTATTAAAAGAAGTTTATAAAACTATACAAAATCCTGATGAAAAGATAGTCGTCGATAAGCAAATTTGTAACCAAAATAGAAGTTTTGGCGCTCTTATAAGCGGCGAGATAGCAAAATATTACGGTAATGAAGGCTTTGTTAGCCAGACTATCAGGATAAATTTAAACGGTATAGCCGGACAGAGTTTAGGAGCATTTTTGGCTAGCGGAGTAGCTTTGTATCTAAAAGGCAGTGCAAATGATTATGTAGGCAAAGGAATGAACGGAGGACGCATAGTTATAAGCCCAAATGATCCAAATAACTATTTTGCCGTAGCCGGAAATACCTGTCTTTACGGCGCTACTGGAGGCAAGCTTTTTGCTAGTGGAATCGTAGGAGAAAGATTTTGTGTGCGAAACTCGGGAGCTACTGCGGTAGTAGAGGGCGTTGGCGATCATGCTTGCGAGTATATGACGGGCGGAGTCGTAGCTATACTCGGAAACACCGGTATAAACTTTGGAGCAGGAATGACCGGCGGAATTGCCTTTGTATGGGATGAAAAAAGAGAGTTTATAGATAAATTAAATCAAGAATTAGTCATTGCTTTACGTATAGATACTGATGAAATGGACGAAGCAAGGCACTTTTTAAAGCGTCTCATTAGAGCTTATTATAACGAGACAAAAAGTGTTAGAGCCAAATATATTTTAGATAATTTCAGAGATTCTATAAGAGAATTTTGGATGGTAAAGCCAAAAGATATGACTAAACTTCCATTAAATCCAGCCGACGGAGATTAAAATGCAAGGATTTACAAATTTAACAAGATTAAAAACCATAAAAAGAGATAAGGGTGAAAGAAGCACGGACTTTAAAGAAATTTATCAAATTTTTAGCCTTCAAAGTGCAAAGGAGCAGTCTAGTCGCTGTGTGCAGTGTGCAAATCCATTTTGTCATAATGCTTGTCCTTTACATAACTACATACCGTTTTGGCTTTTAAATACGGCTAATTTAAATTTAGAAATGGCTTTTAAGCTTAGCAATGAAACAAATCCATTTCCTGAAATCACAGGTAGAGTATGTCCGCAAGATAGACTTTGTGAAGGAGCCTGTACTTTAAATGATAATTTCGGTGCTATTACCATAGGATCTATAGAAACATTTATCACAGAATCAGGACTTAATAGCGGTTTTAACCCATTTGGCGATATAGTATTTACTGATAAAAAAGTTGCTATTATAGGTTCAGGTCCTGCTGGATTAAGCGTTGCTACATATCTTATAAGAAACGGCGTAAGAGTTGAAATTTATGAAGCAAATCATAGAGCCGGAGGACTTTTAGCATATGGAATTCCCGGATTCAAGATAGAAAAAAGTGTTATAGAACGTCGTATAAATATACTAAAAACCGCAGGTTGCGTGATTCATACGAATAGCTTTGTAGACGACTTTAAATTTGAAAGTTTGATGAGTGAGTTTGACGCTGTTGTTTTAGCTTACGGTGCAAGAACGGGGCGCGCCGTAGGACTTGCAAACGAAAAAGC
This sequence comes from Campylobacter sp. TJR-1, assembly GCF_032840035.1. NCBI lineage: Bacteria > Pseudomonadati > Campylobacterota > Epsilonproteobacteria > Campylobacterales > Campylobacteraceae > Campylobacter > Campylobacter sp. TJR-1. The sequence continues at coordinate 150,832 of NZ_JAWIZX010000005.1, forward strand.
TAAAGGTGTTTATAACGCTCTTGATTTTTTAACTATTTTACAAAAAGAACAGTACAAAGAGAGTGACACGAGTATAGACTTAAACGGTAAAAAAGTAGTTGTTATAGGTGGTGGAGATACGGCTATGGATTGTTTAAGAAGTGCTATAAGAAAAGGCGCACTTAGCGCAACTTGCGTATATAGAAGAGATCTTGCTAGTATGCCAGGAAGTAAAAAAGAGTTTGTAAATGCTACTGAAGAGGGAGCAAATTTTATATTTAATGCCGCTCCAAAAGATATCGTAGTAAATGATGAAAACAAAGTTATTGCTCTAAATATATCAAAAACACTTACTAAAGATGGTAAAGTCGAGCTTTTAAAGGGAGGAGAAACAATTATAAACGCCGATATAATTATACTCGCTTTAGGATTTGATGTAGAAAATTTAAGCTTTTTAAGCGCAAACGGTATTGAGTTTGATAAAAAAGGTAGGGTTGCTACAGATAAAGAGTTCAGAACTAGTAAAAGCGGTGTTTATGCATGTGGAGACTGTAATAGAGGAAGCGATCTTGTCGTTACCGCAGCCGCAGATGCAAAACACTGTGCAAAAACTATACTAAAAGATCTTGGTTTATAAAAAACTCAAATTTACCCGCTAAATGCTTATTTTTTAGCGGGATTCATTTAATTTATCATTTTTAAATTCGGTATAATTATGCAAAAAATAGGGGAAGTATTTTGGAATTTGTAACTATTTTTGGGTCGGCTAGACTTGATAGCGGTAGTAAATTTTATAAAATAGCGTTTGAGCTAGGCAAAAAATTATCACAAGCGGGATACGGTGTAGTAACAGGCGGCGGCGGAGGTATCATGGAAGCCGCAAATAAAGGAGCTTTTTTAAGCGGCGGCGTGAGCGTAGGTATAAATATTATACTACCTTTTGAGCAAAAACTCAATCCGTACTGCACGGAGTCGAAAACCATTGATAATTTATCAAAAAGAAAAGATATGCTTATAGAAAAAAGTTCCGCATTTATTTTGATGCCGGGTGGATTTGGAACGCTTGATGAGATTTTTGAAGTTATTACTTTGGCTCAAACAGGACTTAGAAAACATAAAATAGTGTTTTGTTGTAAAGAGTTTTGGCAGCCTCTTTTAGACTTTTTTGATAATACTCTCGCAGCTGAAAAACTAATTACCGATGATCACTCTGTTTATGCTGTTATAGATGATTTTGATGAGATAATCAGGTATTTGAAAGATTAATTACTCTTTATTTATATGATTTTGGTATATTTATACCAATATTTTAAGGAAATGTTATGAATATGCTATTTAGATTTTTAGGTAGTGATAATATCGCTTTTAGAGAGCTATTTTTTACTGATGCAAAAATTGATATAGAAGTTATAAGAGACGATGAGAGTGGTTTTGTAGCTCAAAAAGCGATATACGACTGTAATAAAAAAATTCAGATACTTCGGGCAATTACGTTGAGAACTGTGAGCTTGTGTTTGTACCCGTATATACTCAAAAAGTCAGAGTAAAAATTCAAGGTTGCATAGAACAGAGTTTTAACTTTGAAGTTATGCTTCCTTTTGATTCTACTCATTTCAAGATACTTGCAAAGTATAGTTCGGAGTATAGAGCCGACAAGTCAAGATAACGATGAAGGATACTATATAAGCTTATTTGAGATAATTCAAAATTTAATGAAGTCTTCAAGGCTCATCATAAATTACTGGTCTGGAGAGTTTGAAGGTTCAGAGATATCCGGGCAAAAACTTCATATTATGACCGATAGTAATAATATATATTTGAATTAATACAACTTAAAATCATCTTAAGCTAGCTCATAACTAGCTTAATAAATTTATCTTTGAGAAATTATTTCAAATTTGAATGATATGCTTCAAATTTAGATGGCTTTATGAGACCCTTGTTTACAAGTTCTTGATACCAGTAATGGTGCAATATATAAACCTCTTCTTCCTCTTTATATCCTGTTATGATCGAGTGTATAGCGCCTTTTATAGCAAATGCAGCCATATAGATATGAACTAGTAAAAACACGGCACATACTATGCCAAGAACATTATGAATTATAGCGCTTAGTCTTAAAATTTCTATCTGAGTTAGTCCAAATGTGCTGGTTAAAATCGGGGTATTGAAATCCAAAAAGTACATAGCCGCACCGGTTAATATCATAACAAAACCGCCACCCACTGCTACCCAAAACCATGATTTTTGTCCTGCGTTAAACTTTCCTGCAGGAACGGGATGTTTTTCTTTTGAAAGATATCCGCCGACTATCATCATCCATTTTATATCATAAATAGACGGAAGCATTCTTTTACCCCACATTAAAAGCATAGGAACAATGCTAATAGCAAATAAAATAGTAGCTAGACCGTGTAAATTTTTTACCAATCTTACGAAAAATCCTCCGCCAAAACTATCTCCCCACATCATTATAATTCCTGTCGGTACTAAAACTATCCAAGATAATGCTGCTATAAGATGGATTACGCGTACGTATTTTGAAAAAGCGTATATTTTTCCGCCGTGATGGTCAAAATGTTTTGGACCTACTACCATATAATGAGCTAAAAATGCAAAAATCACAGATAGCATTGCTATTGCCACGCCATAAGAGAAGTACTCGTTACCTTGCAAATATGTCCATAATGATCCAAATCCGCTATCGTATCTAGTGATATTTGCTATGCGATCATCTCCCCAGATAGCGCTCATTTGCTGGTTTGTTCCTTCTAGCTGATTTATTATATCTTTACTCATCAGCGGCAAAGAACAGGCAAATAATAAAAGAAATTTTCTCATCAAAAATCCTTGATCAAATTTTGATTTATTCTACATTAAATTTACTTATAATTCACTTGCTGTTATGTTTAGTTTTAGAAATTAATAATTTTATCAAAATATATTTTAATAATGGCAAAAATGCCGCTTTTGCTACTTTCGCCTTGAATTTTATAAATAACTATTTTAGTATATTTTTAAATTTAGTTTATCGAATTTTTATTTACTATAAATTTTATTAAATAAAGATATGTATAATATAGCCCAAAAATAGAATAGATTAAGGAATAAATTTGAAAGTTCTAGTCGCATTAAGTGGAGGAGTAGATAGCTCAATGAGTGCAAAATATCTACTAGAAGCGGGATATAGTGTAGTAGGTTGCTATATGAAGTTGCACTCAAAACCCGGTTACCATGAAGAAAATATAAGAAAAGTTAAGAAAGTAGGTGAGTTTTTAGGCATAGAAACTCATATTTTAGACTTAGAAGAAGAGTTCAATGCTAAAGTTTATGAGCCTTTTGTGAATGCTTATAAAGAGGGTCTTACGCCAAATCCCTGCGCACATTGTAATAAAAATATCAAATTCGGAGCATTATGGAAATTCGCTCAGACTTTAGGTTGCGATAAAATGGCAACGGGGCATTATGCGCGCATAGAAGACGGTCTCATAAAAGTTGCTAGCGATCTTAGCAAAGATCAAAGCTACTTTTTGGCAAATATCTCTCCTAAAATCCTACCTTATATCATATTTCCTCTTGGAGATAAATTTAAAGTAGATATAAAGGCCGCAGCTGCGCAAATGCCACAAATTGCCGAGCTTGCGAGCCAAAAAGAGAGTAGCGAGATATGTTTTGTGGAAACTACTTATATAGATATTTTAAACAAACATTTCAATACTCTAATGCCAGGAGTAGTAAGAGACGTAAGCGGAAAAGTAGTAGGCAAGCATGATGGATATATGCGTTATACTATAGGAAAAAGGAAAGGATTTAGTGTAGACGGAGCTCACTCGCCTCACTATGTTTTAAAGATAGACGCGGCTAAAAACGAGATCGTAGTAGGTCTTAAAGATGAGCTTTCAAGTTTTTCATTCACAACTACGAATTTTAACAACTTCACGGACAAAAACGAACTTGAATGCTTTGTAAAGATACGTTACAGAAGCACTCCTATACCTTGTTTAGTAAGTAAGCTTGATGATGGAGCAACAGTAAAGTTAAAAGATAACGCAGGCGGAGTCGCAAGCGGTCAATTAGCCGTATTTTACGATGAATTTGATAGAGTATTAGCCAGCGGATTTATAAGATAATCCGCATCTAATAATTTTATAATAAACGCCCTTAGTATAAAGAGCGTTTATTTAATTTAATGTTTGATTATAAATCGATATATTTATAACTAATCAAACAATCTTAAATGAGTAAAAAGATGATTTCGTCTTTTATAAATTTATTTTCTAAATACTCTTGAGTTGCCGACTGTAACACCGTTTTGTATCCATTCTTTTATCGTTGGATGTGCAAAGAAAGCTGTGCAAAATGATACGTATTGATTGTATATATTTGATAGCGGTTGTTGTTTGAATCTTATCAAGCCGTTGCTGTTATCTGCATTTGGTATGAGACATTGACCCCAAATGTACTCTTCGTTACTCCAAAATTCTTTATTGTATTTATAATCATCTTTTCCTACTATTGCTTCATCATCTCCTATTTGTGTTTTATCGCCTTCCCATTTTCTAACCATATTCCAAAAGTTTATAGCAGCGCTATCGTCTTGCACCCCCCCCCAGAGTTTGAGGTTGCGAATTTACCGTTTATAGTATAGTAAGCAGATACTTTGTTTATGTGCATTTTCATATTTATTACTGCTTTGGCGACCTTGGCATCGACTTTTGTAGCTACTAGTTTAGGTATCGCCAAAGACGCTAAAACGCCTAAGATGATCATCACCATCACAATTTCTATAATCGTAAAAGCTTTTTTCATGTATTTTCCTTATTTTGTTTGTTTAAAATACTTTGCCGTCTATGAGCGGTATTTCGTTTTTGTATGTGCCGTCTGTTTTATTATCGTCGTCGCTTAGTTTTAGCCATTCTTGCAACATTTGTGAGTTTTGTACGTTTTGACAAAATTCATTTTGCGTATCTGTTTTAGCGATATATATCCTAGCAGGTTTGTCGTTTTGTGAGTTTAGAGGTTTGATATATATGCATTTGTCCCATCTTTCGCTACTTCTTTGCGAGACTTGAGCATATGTAGTAGAGATATTTTTTAATACGAGATTTGTTTGATTAGCATCTTTTGTGTTAGGAAATGAACCGTTTCTTATGTAGTACATAGTTATCTCATTTAACACTTGTTTTATCTCAAATACCGTTTTGGTTATAGCGGCTCGGTTATTTTCGCCGGTGACTCGCGGTAAAAAAACGAAAACAAATATTATCACCGCTGCAATCAGAATAAATATTTCAATTATCCTTGTCATAACTTGCCTTTTTTTGCATTTGGAACAATCTATTTTTAGATATTTTTATATTTATCTGTTTTTGAATTTGTATTTTAGCATTAGTGAGAATTTATTACATTTTTGGTTTAGTAAAAATTTGCGGTAATGTAAATTACCGCATTCTGCTTTACAAATTTATTTCGGCATTCATACGCCGCAAACAGATTTCTATAGCTATTTATAAATTCCCGAACCACCTATAATTATACCTGTTGTTTTACCTAACTCTATCCAATCCTTAACCGCAGGAACTAATCTAACGGTATTACAATAAGATGTTGCGTCAGCTTTAGCTGCTATAACGATATTTCCGTTAGTATTATTTGGAGTTATAGATATACAAGCAACCCATTTATCAGGTGCATTTCCGGTTCTTCTTAAAACCGCATTTAAAGTACTAGATAAATTAGATAAACCTTTATCTGTTGCAGAATAAGTAGCGCCGGTTATATCTACACCGTCTGTTTTTATTATCGCATCAGCTCCTGTTCCAGTAACTTCTGCCTTTGCCCATTTACCGTTTATAGTATAATAAGCCGCTACTTGAGTTATCACGTCTTTTATCTCCATAGCCGCCTTTGTAGCACTTGCATCGTCCTAATATTCCTAATATAACAATAACGAACACTAGTTCAATCATAGTGAAACCTTTTTCATAGGTCGCTCCTTTTTTTAAATTTTTGTTATGTTTTATATACATCTATATAAAAACTTTCGGTAGTTTATTATTTTTTAAATTAAACAAATATTAAATTTATATGAGTTAAATTAAAAAAAGAGATTAATTGATGAAAAAAGTTTAAAAGTTAAATTTAATATTCATTTGTATGATAATTAAATAAATCCAGACTTATATAAGCAAAGTTTTGTGTTTTGCTGGATTGTCAAATTTGGTTGTTCTTCAGTTCTAATGTTTATGCCTCGCAGTGACAAATTTTTTTGTCACTGCGAACGCTCCTAAAACAGATGGTAGAATTTATTCTTAAATTTTAACCCGCACTCTTCGGAAAAATTATAAAGAGAAGTTTTGAGAGATTTTTTAATTACTACCAAAAGATAAGATTGATAAATTTGGATAATCGACTATGATTGAACTAGTGTTCGTTATTGTTATATTAGGAATATTAGCAGGTATCGCTATACCTAGACTAGCAGCAACTAGAGACGATGCAAGTGCTACAAAGGCGGCTATGGAGATAAAAGACGTGATAACTCAAGTAGCGGCTTATTATACTATAAACGGTAAATGGGCAAAGGCAGAAGTTACTGGAACAGGAGCTGATGCGATAATAAAAACAGACGGTGTAGATATAACCGGCGCTACTTATTCTGCAACAGATAAAGGTTTATCTAATTTATCTAGTACTTTAAATGCGGTTTTAAGAAGAACCGGAAATGCACCTGATAAATGGGTTGCTTGTATATCTATAACTCCAAATAATACTAACGGAAATATCGTTATAGCAGCTAAAGCTGACGCAACATCTTATTGTAATACCGTTAGATTAGTTCCTGCGGTTAAGGATTGGATAGAGTTAGGTAAAACAACAGGTATAATTATAGGTGGTTCGGGAATTTATAAATAGCTATAGAAATCTGTTTGCGGCGTATGAAGTGAAATTTATAGCGAAGCAAAAAGGTTTATCTTGTAAAATTAGATTATTTCGCTTCGCTAACAGCGTTGTAACGCGGATCTAGGCTTATCCTACGACGTTTGGAAAGTCAAATACGACTTTGCCTGATTTGATAGTCACTACGCTAGCGCCTTTTAGCTTTTTGCCAAGCAGTGGAGAGTTTTTCGACTTTGATTTGTTTAAATTCTCGTCATAAATATACTCTAAATCAGGATCTATGATAGCGATATCAGCTAAAAATCCCTCTTTAACCTCGCCTTTGTTTTTTAAATTTAGTATTTTTGCAGGGTTGAAGCTCGTGAGTTTTACCATTTGTTCGTAATCTATGACGCCCTCACGAACTAAATTTAAAGTAAGCGGAACAAGCGTTTGAAGTCCTAAAATTCCAAATGGAGCTTTGTCGAATTCCAAAAATTTCTCATCGGTGTGATGCGGGGCGTGGTCTGTGCAGATAACGTCTATAAGCCCGTTTTTAAGCCCGTTTCTCATGGCTTCTACGTCGTTATTCGTACGAAGCGGCGGAGACATTTTGAAATTCGTATCGTAATTTATAAGCTCATCTTCGCTAAAGGTAAAATGGTGCGGTGTGACTTCGCAAGTGATATTTACCCCTTCATTTTTGGCTTGTTCTATGAGCTTTAGGGAGTATGCGCTACTTACGTGTGCGACGTGTATATGACCGCCTGTGAGTTTTGCTAAAAGCATATCTCGTGAGATCATTATCTCTTCTTGCTCTCTTGGCATACCTTTTATACCTAAAAGCATAGACATTTTTCCTTCATTCATATGACCGCCGCGACAAAGCGAGCAGTCTTGAGAGTGATTTATGATGAAACTTTTGTGAAATGCAGAGTAAAGAAGAGCGGCTCTCATAACATCGCTTGAGCTAACAGGAAGTCCGTCATCGCTAAATGCGACGCAACCAGCTTCGCTCATATCTCCCATCTCGGTTATACCTTTACCTTCCATGCCTTTTGTGATGGCTCCGATAGGAAGTAGGTCTATAAGCCCTCGTTTTTTAGCTTTTGCTATCATATCGCGGGTTACGACGGCGTTGTCATTTACCGGATTTGTATTTGCCATAGGACAAGCTGTGGTTACGCCCCCGGCGACTGCGCTCATACTTCCTGTTATGATATCGTCTTTGTACTCAAGTCCCGGATCTCTAAAATGTACGTGCATATCGATGAGTCCTGGCATTACTAGTTTATTTGTGGCGTCTATGACAAGATCGGCTTTTGGCTCTTCTGCGGTTATGGATTTGATCATCTCGCCGTCTATCAAAATGTTTGCTTTTAGTGTGCCGTTTTGATTTATGATAGTTCCGTTTTTTATAAGTGTTGTCATAGTTTAAGCCTTAAATTTATTTTGATAAATGGTTTTTAAAACCGCCATTCTTATAGCTACGCCGTTTTCTACTTGGTCAAGTATGCTTGAAAATCTAGCGTCGTCAGCCACGTCCGAGTTTATCTCAACGCCTCTGTTTATAGGTCCCGGGTGTAAAATTATGACATCGTCTTTAGCTTTTTGCATACGAGTTTTAGTAAGTCCGAAATACTTACTGTACTCTCTAATGCTTGGAAACGCTACTTCGCCATCACTCCTTTCGAGCTGAATTCTAAGCATGATGATAGCGTCGCTTCCCATAACCGCTTCGTCCATATCTTTGCATATATGACAGCCGAAAACTTCAGCGTTTTGCATAAACATAGGAGGTCCAAAAAGTTTTACTTTTATACCTAAGGTTTGCATAGCGTATATGTTTGATCTAGCAACTCTTGAGTGAAATATATCGCCTATTATAGTGACGCTAAGACCTGAAAAACTACCTTTTGCCTCGTATATCGTAAGAAGATCAAGAAGTGCTTGAGTCGGATGTTCATTGCAGCCATCCCCCGCATTTACCACGCACGATGGAGTATTTTTTGTTACAAATTTAGCCGCTCCTGAACTATAGTGGCGAACTATGAAAATATCTGTTTTCATAGCTTCTATGTTGTGTATTGTGTCGATGAGAGTTTCACCTTTGTTCGTGCTAGAAGTGCTTGAACTAAAGTTTATCGCGTCGGCTCCTAATCTTTTTGCCGCTATTTCAAAACTAGTTCTTGTGCGAGTCGAGTTTTCAAAAAACGCATTTACGACCGTGACGCCTTTTAAAATAGGGTCTTTTTTTACAGGTTCTAAATTTAGAGCTTTGTAATCTTTGGCTAAACTTAAAATGGAAAAAATATCATCTTTGGATAGGTCTTTTGTGGAGATCAGATCTTTTTTTACGTAGGACATTAGAGACTCCTTGAGGCTTTAAATTTGCAATTTTACAAAAAAGTAGCTTAATTTCTAAATTTAAGCAACAATAAGTTAAAATTGTAGCTAAATTTTTTGCGAAGGTATGTGATGCGAGGTTATAAAATTTTTTCTGGTACGGCAAATGTCGAGTTTTCCAAAATGGTGGCTAAATACTTAGGAATTCCTCTAAGCGAAGCTAGTATAAAGCGTTTTAGCGACGGTGAAATAAGCGTACAAATCGGCGAAAGCGTGCGCGGTAAAGACGTATTTGTTATCCAGCCGACTTGTGCTCCGGCAAATATAAATTTGATGGAGCTTCTTATATTAACTGATGCTTTAAAAAGAAGTAGTGCAAGTTCGATAACTGCCGTTGTGCCGTATTTTGGATATGCAAGGCAAGATAGAAAAGCAGCTCCGAGAGTTCCGATAACGGCAAAACTTGTGGCAAATATGATGCAAACCGCAGGAATCGACAGAGTCGTAACTATGGATCTTCATGCAGGACAAATTCAAGGATTTTTTGATATTCCGGTTGATAATTTATATGGCACGATAGTGTTTATGGACTATGTTAAGAGTAAAAATTTAAAAAACCCTATAGTCGCAAGTCCGGATGTCGGCGGTGTAGCGCGTGCTAGAGCTTTAGCAAAAACTATGAATTTGGATATGGTTATAGTGGATAAACGTCGTGAAAAAGCAAATGAAAGCGAAGTTATGAACGTTATCGGCGATGTGAGCGGTAAAGATGTCATTTTGATAGATGATATGATAGATACCGCAGGAACTATCGTAAAAGCCGCAGAGATATTTAAGAAAAAAGGCGCTACTAGCGTTATGGCTTTTTGCACTCATCCGGTTTTATCTGGTCCTGCATATGAGAGATTAGTAAACGGATCTTTAGATGAGCTTGTAGTAACCGATACGATACCTTTAAAAGAGCATCCAAGCTGTATAAAAGTGCTCAGCGTAGCACCGCTTTTTGGAGAAGTGATAAGGCGTGTTTATCATGATGAGAGCGTCAATAGCTTATTTTCTTAGTATAATTTTTGCGATAAATCGATGAGTTTTGATTTATCGCTTGGCAGACTTTTTGTCTAGCCTTTGCTCTAAAATCTACAATAACATCGATTTTTCATCAAAAATATTTTAGTTTTTTATATCGCTTATTTATATAGGGCGTTTTTAAATTTAATCAAAAATCCAGCTAAAATTTGATAATATCTCTCTACAAAATTTACTCAGGAATTTTATGAATAACATACGAAATTTTAGCATTATAGCGCATATCGACCACGGTAAAAGCACATTAGCAGATCGCATTATCAGTGAATGCGGAGCGGTAGATAGTCGCGTGATGAGCGCTCAAGTTATGGATACTATGGATATAGAAAAAGAGCGCGGTATCACTATAAAAGCTCAAAGCGTAAGGCTAACTTATAAGCTTGAGGGGCAAATTTATATATTAAATTTGATAGATACTCCAGGACACGTCGATTTCAGCTATGAAGTTTCACGCTCTTTAGCAAGCTGCGAGGGAGCTTTGTTGGTTGTAGATGCAAGCCAGGGCGTCGAAGCTCAGACTATAGCAAACGTTTATATCGCGCTTGAAAACAACCTTGAGATAATTCCGGTTATAAATAAAATCGATCTCCCAGCAGCTGAACCGCAGAGAGTCAAAAACGAGATAGAGCATATCATCGGGCTTGATTGCAGTGAAGCTATAGAAGTGAGCGCAAAAACAGGAGTCGGCATAAAAGAGCTGATAGAAACTATAATTCGTAAAATCCCACCGCCAAAACCGGGTGAAAACAATCCGTTTAAATCTCTCATTTACGATAGCTGGTTTGATAATTATTTAGGAGCTTTGGCTCTTGTGAGAGTTTACGATGGTGCCGTAAAAAAAGGCGATGAAGTTTATGTTATGGGAACGGATAAAAAACATACTGTTCTTGATCTGATGTATCCAAATCCGATAGCTCCGATAAAAACAAACGAACTAAAAACCGGTGAAGTAGGTATCATAGTTTTAGGTCTTAAAAACGTAAGCGACGTAAGCGTCGGCGATACGATAACCTTAGCTAAAAATAGAGCTTTGGAAGCGATCGGAGGATTTGAGAAAGCAAAACCGTTTGTATTTGCCGGACTTTATCCTATAGATACGGATAAATTTGAAGATCTAAGAGACGCTTTAGACAAGCTTAAGTTAAACGATAGTTCTATAAGCTATGAGCCTGAGACTTCGGCGGCTTTGGGCTTTGGTTTTCGCGTGGGATTTTTAGGTTTGCTCCATATGGAAGTCGTAAAAGAGAGACTTGAGCGTGAGTTTGGATTAGATCTGATAGCTACTGCTCCGACCGTGACTTACGAAGTCGTGCAGACTGATGGCGTGAGCGTAGAAATTCAAAATCCTAGCGAACTACCTCCGGTAAATAAAATAGAGTTCATAAAAGAGCCTTACGTAAAGGCTACTATCATCACGCCGAGCGAGTTTTTAGGAAACATTATCACACTGCTTAATAACCGCCGAGCCGTTCAAACTAAGATGGATTATATCACTACTACAAGAGTTTTGCTTGAGTATGATATACCGATGAACGAGATAGTTATGGATTTTTACGATAAATTAAAAAGCGCGACAAAAGGTTACGCTAGTTTTGATTATGAACCAAGTGATTATAGGGTTGGAGATTTGGTTAAACTCGATATAAAAGTAGCAGGTGAAGCAGTCGATGCTCTTTCTATCATCGTGCCTGAAGAAAAAGCAATGAGCAAGGGCAGGGATTTTGTAAAAACCATGAAAGAGTTGGTTCCAAGACAGCTTTTTGAAGTTGCTATACAAGCAAGCATCGGAAATAAGGTTATAGCTAGAGAAACGGTAAAATCTATGGGTAAGAACGTAACGGCAAAGTGTTACGGCGGCGATATAACCCGTAAAAGAAAACTGCTTGAAAAACAAAAAGAGGGTAAAAAACGTATGAAAGCCATAGGTAAGGTAACGCTTCCGCAAGAGGCGTTTTTAAGTGTTTTAAAAATAGATTAAAATAGAACGAAATTTGCTTTAAGGAAAAATATGCCATACGTAAATATAAAAGTGACAAAAGAAAACGGTGAGCCGACAGTAGCTCAAAAAGAGGAACTCATAAAAGGCGTGACCGAGCTATTGCACACTGTTTTAGGTAGAAATAGAGCAAGTACGGTCGTGATCATCGATGAGATAGAAACTGAAAATTACGGTCTTGGCGGTGAAAGTATAAAAATAAAAAGAAAGAGAGAGGAAAAGAGATGAAAGGATTTTTGTTTGCGCTATTTGCCGCGCTATTTTTTATAGGTTGTTCTAACAAAGCCGTTTTGGATCCGTATACAGATACGAGTGCGGCGAAGTCGTATGAGACTATTATGAAGATAACTCTTAATTGTGAGCCGTGCGCAGATACAAACTATGAAACAACAATCAACGGATATACTTATAGAAGCGACGTAGCGATAAATTGCTGCACAAATTTGCGTAAGATCGATGCCGGAGCCGGCCTTAAAAAAGTGTACTTGCATAATATTTCAGATTTAAGAGAAAATAGTAAGGTCATTAAAGCAAACGGAAAAGCGTATAGTTTAAATAAAAGACTCGATACGTTGTTTTATCTAGCTATGAAAGAGGAGCTTACAAATAGAGGAATTTTAGTAGTAGATACGGAAACTTCGCCATATACTCTTAGGGTGGATTTTGGTTTTACCGATTTTAAAGGTGTTTATAGTCCAGGCGCTAGTCAGCTAAACTCAAGACTTCAAGGTATTTTGCGCATCAAAAATATAAATTACGACAAACGCATACAGATAAATACAAGGCAGAGCGTAAGCGGCTTAAATGCAAATGATGTGAGTGATTTTGGTTTATATATGGATTTGCTTGTAAAACAAGCCGTAAATAAAGCAGCTGAGCAGATTAGTAAATTTTAAGGATATAATATGATAAAATGGGCTTTTATTTTTAGTTGTTTGATTTTATTTGTCGGTTGTTCCAACACAAATTCAGTTTTAACACTATCTCCTTATGAAGCAAAGGGAGTAAATGTCCGTTCAAATTCAAATATTATTATAAATAGTATCCTTGATAAAAGGAAAAATCAGAGTGTAGTGGCTACTATTACCGATAAAAAAGGCACGGTAAGTGAGTATATCACACTAGGAAATAATCTAACTAATTGGTTTAGCGATGCTTTGATAAAAGAGCTTAAGAAAAACGGAGCCGTATTTGGCGGTGATGATGCAAAAGTCGTAGATATCACTATTACTGAACTTAAAGCAAATTTAAGCGGATATTCAAAAGACAATATGCAAGGTACAAGTGAAATTTACATTAAAATTTATAAAGACGGCGTTACGACGACAAAGCGCATAGCTCAACCTCAGACCGAATTTGTTCCTATAGCAACTGGCGGTGCTTTTGAACCGTTTATTAAAACTCTTTTAGACGATATGATAGCTAGAACGGCTAAAGCTATCTTGGCAAATTAATGCGATGTCTCAAATGCGGCTCATTTACGTTTAAATTTATATGTAAAAACTGCAAGAGAGTTTTAAGTGAATTTGAGAGTGGATGTAGAGATATTGACGGATTTAAAGTGTATAGTTTTTACAAATATGACGATATAAAGTCTCTTATCCACTCTAAACACCGCATGCACGGGCATTTTGTATTTCGCGAGTTAGCAAAGCTTAGTTTTTCTAAATTCGCAGATACTTTTAAATTTGATAGTAATGTAAATGTCGTTTCAATAGACGATCAAATCAGTAGCGGATACTCTCACACCGCAGTTCTTGCTCACGCTATGAAAAGGGAATTTTTAAAGCCGATATATGGTGCATTAAGAGCTACAAACAAAGTAAAATATTCGGGAAAAACTCTTGAGTTTAGAAAAAACAATCCGCGAAATTTCAAACTTTTAAAAGAAGTTAACAATCCAGTAATTTTAGTAGACGACATCATAACGACCGGATCTAGTATGAAAGAAGCTAAAAATTTACTTCTTAGTTGTGGTAAATTGCCGCTTTTCGGATTAGTTTTGGCTGACGCTAGAGAATAAAGGATAAAAATGTACGAACTTGCAAAAAAGCTATTTAATATCCCAAGAAGTATAACCGGAGACGGTTTTAGGCGTAGTTTGGATATCTTAAATTTAGCTGCTGGGGGGGGGTATAACGAAATTTAGTATCCCAAGTGGTACTAAATGTTTTGATTGGATAGTTCCTGCTGAATGGATAGTAAGGGACGCCTATATCGTCGCTCCTAGCGGCGAAAAGATCTGCGAATTTAAAAAACATAATCTTCATTTACTAAACTACAGCGCGCCGGTGCATAAAACACTGAGTCTAAAGGAGCTCCAGTCTCACTTGTATTCTCTCCCGCATTTGCCAGATGCCATACCTTATGTTACTAGTTATTATGAAAAAAGATGGGGATTTTGTATCGGTCATAATCAAAGGACATCCCTAAAAGACGGGATTTATGAAGTTTTTATAGATACCGAGTTTAATTCAAAGGGAGAACTAAATTACGGTGAAATTTTAGTGCCAGCCTCATCTTGCTCAAAAGATGAAATTCTAATCTCTACTTATCTTTGTCATCCGCAAATGGCAAACAACGAGCTAAGCGGACCCGTAGTTTTAACTGAGCTGATAAAATGGGTAAAAACTCTAAAAAATAGAGAGTTTAATTACCGTTTTATCATAGTTCCTGAGACTATCGGATCGATTTGTTATATCAGTAAACATTATGAAGCTTTAAAACAAAATGTAAAAGCTGGATTTGTGCTTAGTTGCATAGGAGACGAGAGAGCTTACAGCGTGGTTTTAAGTCCTGATGAGGATAGTTTAAGCGATAAAGCCGCACTTCATACGGTTAAATTTCTTAGTAAAAATCCACAAATTTACTCATTTTTATATCGTGGAAGTGATGAGAGACAGTTTAATACTCCTGATTTAAATTTAGGTATCGTAACACTTTGTAGGAGTAAATTCGGTGAATACAAAGAGTATCATACGAGCTTAGATGATCTTAGTCTTATAACTAAAAAAGGGCTTGAGGAAGGCCTTCTTTATGCTAAAAATATGATTTTAAATTTAGAAATAAACAAAACCTACCGACTAAATACGACTTGTGAACCAAATTTAGGTTCGCGCGGACTGATATCTACTATAAATAAAGGTGCGTATCCAAGCGATATGACGTTAATACGTGATTTTTTAGCGTATTGTAACGGTAAAAGAAGCGTTATAGACATAGCTGATAAACTCGGCGTAGAAGCTAAAAGCTTAAAAGATTCGGTAGAAAATTTGCTTAAATTTGAGCTTATAAAGGAAGTAAGATGATAAGAAATGTTTGTGATTTTTTAGATATTTCAGTAGCAAAAAATCCTTTCAAAAAAGCATTTGTGTTTGGAGATGAGAGTATAACTTACGCTAAATTTGATGAGATCGCGGATAGATTAGCCAGTGAAATTTTAAAGTTAAATTTAAAAAATGAAGCGGTTTTAATAATTTTGCCAAAGTGTATTTGGACTTTGGTTTCGTTTTTTGCAGTGGCAAAAAGCAGGAATTTCTATACTTTACTAGATATCTCAACGCCGCTTGAGCGCATAGATCAAGTTATAAAAATCCTAAAGCCAAAAGTTATCATCACGCAAAAGGATTTTAAATTCGATTTTGTGAATACGGTAAAGATATTTTGCGAGGATTTTAGTAAGTTTAGCGTGAATAAAAGTGCGCTAAAAGAGTCTAGAAACGCCCATATAGATACAAATTTACTCTATGTATTTTTCACTAGTGGAAGCACTGGAGTGCCAAAAGGAGTAAGTATAAGCCATAAAAGTGTGATTGATTATACTTTTTGGGTTTGCGAGACTTTTGAGCTGAACTCAAGAGAAACCATAGCAAATCAAACACCGTTTTACTTTGATAACTCTATTTTGGATATTTTTTCTTGCGTTAAAAGCGGTGCTACTTTGCACATTTTGCCGACTTCTATTTTTGCTTTTCCAAATAAAGTATTAAGCTATTTAGAAGAGCATAGTGTTAGTTTGATTTTTTGGGTGCCTTCGGTGCTTACGTATTTTGCAAACGTGAATGCGCTCCAAAATTTCAAACTTGAGCATCTTAAAAAAGTACTGTTTTGCGGAGAGATAATGCCAAATAAACAGTTAAATATCTGGCGCAAAGCTCTTCCTCGCACTCTTTTTGCAAATCTTTACGGACCGACTGAGATAACAGATGTTTGTGCTTTTTATGTTTGCGATAGAAGTTTTGGCGACGATGAACCGCTTCCTATAGGAAAAGCTTGTCAAAATACCGAGCTTTTGGTTTTTGATGATGAACTGAATTTGATAAAAGAGCCGTTTATTAAGGGCGAACTCTATGTTAGAGGGACGAGTCTTAGCCTAGGATACTTTGCAAATAAACAAAAGACAAAAGAAGCTTTTATCCAAAATCCTCTACATGATAATTATCAAGATATCCTTTATAAAACAGGCGATATAGTGGCTTTTAACGAGCGCGGCGAACTGATTTGTTATGGTAGGAGAGATAATCAGATAAAATTTATGGGACACAGAATAGAGCTTGAAGAGATCGAGATCGCGGCTAACTCTCACTTGCAGGTTTTAAACTCCGTTTGTATATTTAAACAAGGCGAGATAGCCCTTTTTTACGAGGCGAAAGAGAAGTTAAATTTGAAAAGTTATCTTTTAGAAAAATTACCGAATTATATGGTGCCAAAAAGATTCATTTTAGTGGATAAATTTGTGCTAAATCCAAACGGTAAAATCGATAGAAAAGTGCTTTATGAGCTTATTTAACGAGTTTTTAAATTCGTATAACAATGGATTTAAGTTTAGCAATAGCGCGCTTAGCATAGATAGTATCAAAAATAAATTAGAGCAAAATATTGCTTGTTTAAAGCGGAGTGAAGATAACTTTTTTCTAATGCAAAACGGTTTTATCACGTATTTTATAAACGATATAACAAGTTTTGATATGCAAGGAACTTATATAAAACTTATACGTAAAACGCCTATTTGTGAGCTTGAAAATAGATTTTTGAGTATCAATAAATTTAGCGTTTTTGATAAATATATTGGTATGAGCTTAAAAAATAGCGGTTTTAGTTTTCAAAGTTATGATGAGGTTAAAAAAGCTTTGCTTGATGATATCGATGAGATTTACGGCTTTTTTATAAATTATTTTGATAAAGAGTATCTTTTTATAAGCAAAACCGAACTTAGAAATAGAATACAAGAGGGTCAAGTACTTCTCATAAAACAAAATAATAAAATAATAGGCGGTTTGATATATTTTTTAAATTTGAACTCGGCTCATTTGGATTTTATAGCAGTTAGTAAGGAATTTAGGCGAAGCGGTACTGGACGTAAATTGATGAGTTGTTTTTTGGGATTAAACGCTGGGTATTTCAAACTGTTCGTAAGAGATACGAATATAAAAGCCATAGAGTTGTATAAAAATTTCGGTTTTGAGTTTAATGCTATAAAAATTTCGTTTTATAGGAGGAAAAATGGGATTTAAAAACGTATTTTTCGTAGGTAAAAATCGCCTCTGTTTTTAGATGATTTTATAGATATTTTGTATTATGAGATAGGGGACGGATTTATAAATTTGAGTTTGGGAAACGATCAAAAATTAAATATTATAAAGGAGCAAAAATGAATGAGATCAAAGAACTTTTTAATCAAATAGGCAGAGATGACGTAAATGAGAGTATGGAGGGGCTTTTAAGCGGTGGAATTATCGATAGCATGGACATAATGGCTCTTGTCGCGGCGATCGAAAAAACGTACAAAAAACCATTACGCGCAGAGTTTATAACAAATGATAGTTTTGAGAGCTTTGCTAGTTTAAAAGATATGATAAATAAAGCGATGAGATGAAAGCTATCTTAGAAGCAAACGGAAAGCTTGTTTATGAAAGAGATTTTTTAGGGGCTTTGAAGCAAATCGGTATAAAAAGTGGCGACTCTGTTTGCGTTCATACCGAGCTTTTTACTCTTGGGAAACCGCTTTTACCAAAAGATGAGTTTTTGAGAGTTTTATTACACTGTTTTTATGAAGTTATCTGTAAAAATGGAACTCTTATTATGCCTACATTTACATATAGTTTTTGTAAAAATCAAATTTATGATAAGTTAAACTCAAGGAGCACTATGGGCGTTTTGACTGAATTTTTTAGGCAACAAAACGGTGTTGTTCGTACAAATGATCCGATTTTTTCTTTTGCAATTAGTGGAGATAATCAAGACGCTTTTTTAAACGATACGAAAAGTTGTTTCGGCAAAAATTCAGTCTATGACGTGCTTAAAAGGATGGATGGAAAAATAGTGCTTTTTGGTACTCAAAAACTCGGCTATACATTTACTCATTACATAGAAGAGCAAGCAGAGGTGAGCTATAGATATTTTAAAGAGTTTAGCGGTATTTTAAAAGATGAAAATAAGAATATAAATTATAAAAGTATATTTTATTACGTTAGAGATCTTACTAAGAATAGCGATTTAAGTGTAGATAAAATAGTAAATTTATTACAAAAATCCGGTAATTTTTTAGAATGCGAGTTCGGATCTTCTACTATAACTGCGATTAACGCAAAAGACTATTTTAACGAAGTTCTAAAAGTTTTAAAAATAAATGAAACCTCGCTTTTAAAACAGTAAAAGCTTATTTTAATTTTTTTATGCAAATAATGTTTGTAAATTTAAAAATTGTCTATTTAGCAAGTTTTTATCAAATTTTAGCTACAATCGTTGTAGCTATTTTTAAGGATAAAAATGGAAGAAAATATTTTCAGTTCAAATCAAGATATCGACGCTATAGACGTTGAAGACTCTATAAAAGCAAGCTACCTAGATTACTCTATGAGCGTTATAATAGGTCGTGCTTTGCCAGATGCAAGAGACGGTTTAAAACCGGTTCATCGTCGCATACTTTATGCTATGAACGATCTTGGCGTAGGTAGTCGCAGCCCATATAAAAAGTCTGCTCGTATAGTAGGTGATGTTATCGGTAAGTATCACCCGCACGGCGATACTGCGGTATATGACGCTTTAGTTAGAATGGCTCAGAACTTTTCTATGAGAGTTCCTGCAGTAGATGGTCAAGGAAACTTTGGCTCAGTCGATGGCGATGGCGCAGCCGCTATGCGTTATACCGAAGCTAGAATGACGGTTTTGGCAGAGGAACTTTTAAGAGATTTAGATAAAGATACGGTTGATTTTATACCAAATTATGATGATAGTTTAAGCGAACCAGATGTTTTACCCGCGCGCGTACCGAATTTGTTGTTAAATGGATCGAGCGGTATTGCTGTTGGTATGGCGACAAATATCCCTCCACATAGTTTAGATGAGCTAGTAAATGGATTACTCACTCTTTTAGACGATAAAGAAGTTGGTTTAGAGGATATTATGACTCATATAAAGGGTCCTGATTTTCCAACCGGCGGTATAATTTTTGGAAAAAAGGGTATTATCGAAGCTTATAAAACAGGTCGAGGACGTATCAAACTAAGAGCTAAAACTCATATTGAAAAAAAACCAAATAAAGATGTTATAGTAGTCGATGAACTTCCATATCAAGTAAATAAAGCCAAGCTCCATGCAGATATAGCCGATCTTGTAAAAGAGAAGCTCATCGATGGTATAAGCGAAGTAAGGGATGAGAGCGATAGAGACGGAATTCGTCTTGTTATAGAGCTAAAGCGCGATGCTATGAGTGAGATCGTGTTAAATAATTTATTTAAATCTACTCAAATGGAAGTTACTTTTGGCGTTATAATGCTTGCTATAAATAATAAAGAGCCAAAAGTATTTTCTCTTTTGGAGCTTTTAAAGCTGTTTTTAAATCATAGAAAAACAGTTATCATCAGGCGTACTATTTTTGAACTTCAAAAAGCAAGAGCAAGAGCTCATATTTTAGAAGGTTTAAAAATAGCGCTTGATAATATAGACGCGGTTATCAATCTGATAAAAACCAGCGCCGATACAAACTCTGCAAGAGACGGTTTGATGGCTAAATTCGGACTTTCTGAACTTCAAAGCAATGCTATTCTTGATATGAGGCTTAGTAAGTTAACAGGACTTGAGAGAGAAAAATTAGAAGCCGAACTAAAAGAGATTTTAGAGCTTATAGAACAACTAGACGCAATATTAAAAAGCGAAACTTTGATAGAAAATATAATAAGAGACGAGCTTTTAGAAATCAAATCTAAATTTAAATGTCCGCGCATCACCGACATAGTCGATGATTATGATGATATAGACGTAGAAGACTTGATACCAAATGAAAATATGGTAGTTACCATAACTCACCGCGGATATATAAAACGCGTTCCTAGTAAGAGCTATGAAAAGCAAAAACGCGGTGGCAAAGGCAAGGTTGCAGTAACTACGTATGATGATGATTTTATAGAGAGTTTCTTTACTTGCATGAGTCATGATACGCTTATGTTTGTGACTGATCGCGGTCAGCTTTACTGGCTTAAAGTTTATAAAATTCCAGAAGGCAGCCGAACCGCAAAGGGAAAAGCGGTTGTAAATCTTATATCGCTTCAAGCAGACGAAAAGATAAAAGCTATCATACCTACAACGGATTTTGATGAGAGCAAATCTTTAGCTTTCTTCACTAAAAACGGTATAGTAAAACGTACGAATTTAAGTGAGTTTAAAAATATTCGTTCAATAGGCGTGAAAGCTATAAATTTAGATGATAATGATGAGCTTGTGACTGTTGTAATCGCTAATAGCGAGCCTGATGAGAGCTATGATTATAGCTTTGAAGATGGCGAAGGTGTTTCAAATTTGCAAACCATAAGCGAAGATAACTCCGAAAACAGTCTTGAGAGCGGAAAAATGCTATTTGCTGTTACTAAAAAAGGTATGTGTATCAAATTTGCTTTAAATAAAGTAAGACAGATAGGAAGAGTTAGCCGTGGCGTAACCGCTATAAGATTTAAAGAGAATTTAGATGAAGTTGTTGGAGCAGTCGTTATAGAAAATGATTCTCAAGAAATTTTAAGCGTGAGCCAAAAAGGTATAGGAAAACGCACAACGGCTGATGAGTATAGATTGCAAAGTCGCGGAGGTAAAGGCGTCATTTGTATGAAATTAACTCCAAAAACAAAAGATCTTGTTGGTGTAGTAATGGTAGATGAAGAGATGGATCTTATGGCGCTAACATCAAGCGGCAAGATGATAAGAGTAGATATGCAAAGCATCAGAAAAGCAGGGCGTAATACAAGCGGAGTCATAGTCGTAAATGTAGATGGCGATGAGGTTGTAAGTATAGCAAGATGCCCTAAAGAAGAGAGCGATGATGACGATATTGTTGCAGATGATACTCAAGAACAAGATATGGAATAAGTTTTGCTTAGAATACATAATTTAAATTTAAGGTAATAAATATGAAATCATTAATTTTTGCATTACTAGTAGTCGGTGTTTTCGTAGGTTGCGCCGCATTTACTCCAGAGCCTAAAACACAAGATGTTGTGGTTCAAAAAGTAGATAAAGACGACCTAAGAGAAATAATCAAAAACGATAAAATGTTAGCCGGTATGGAGATAAATCCAGAGGCTATTTTTTCAGCAGTCGGCGAGGGAATTCCTCCTATAGATACAGTTAGTCCTGCTCAAGCTAGAGCTCTTGCTAAACGCTCAGCAGTAGCAGATGCCTATAGACAGCTTGCGAGTAAACTTTATGGAGTTAAGATAAACGCTAAAGATACTGTAAAAGATGCTATGCTAAGAGACTCTGTTATAGAAACAAGGGTGACTGGTCTTATCAAAAATGCTGCTATTATAAATCAAGATTTCAAAGACGGACTTTTCCGTGTTGAGATGGAACTTAAGATAGATAAAGACAAGTGGCAAGAGCTTTTTGCTTACTAGTTATTTCTACACTTTTGTTTGGTGGTGAGGAGTTCATATTTTGGGCTAAATACTCATCATCAAACAGCCTTATAAAATACCAAAATATATCTATTTCAAAAGCTATGGTTCTTAGCAAAGAAAAAGGTAGTAAAATATGCGATATACAATCTTCTAAATTTAACAACGAAACTACTTTAAAATATCTCAAACGCCATCAGGAGCAGCTTTTTGAATGTTTTATAAATCAAAAAGTTTTGTTAAAAGATAGCTCTAAATTTAAAGGAAATAGTGCAAACTTAAAAACTAGCGTTACGCTTGTACCAGTGCGGTTTATAGTGGAATTTAAGCCTCTTGGTGCTACAATAAGCAAAATAAATAGGTGAGATAATGAATGTTGTAATTGTCGAAGATGATATAAATATGAGAAAATCATTGGAAATCGCACTTGGCGATTACGATGAGTTCAATATAAAAAGTTATAAAAGCGCGACTGAGGCACTGAAAAAACTTGAAGATAACACGGATATCATAGTTACAGATATAAATATGCCAGGAATTGATGGACTTGAGTTTATAAAAGAGCTTGGCGGTAAATTTGATGTTATTATAATGACCGGAAACGCAACTTTAAATAGAGCTATACAAAGCGTTAGACTCGGAGTCAAAGATTTTCTTACAAAACCTTTTGATGTAGAAACTTTAGTAACTGCTATAAAAAGAACAAAAACATTAAGCTCAAAACAATCTATAAAACAAGACTCTGCAGCCGTTCAAGAAGGTAGTTTTTTATCAACATCTCCAAATTTACAAAAAGCATTAAATATAGCTAAAAGAGCGGCAATAACGGATGTGAGTGTTATGATAATGGGAGAAAGCGGCGTCGGAAAAGAGTTGTTTTCTAAATTTATCCATGAAAACTCAAAGCGAAAAAACGAGCCTTTTATGGCTATAAATATGGCAGCAATTCCTGAAAATCTCCTTGAAAGTGAGCTATACGGTTATGAAAAAGGTGCATTTACCGATGCAACCGCTACTAAAAAAGGATTATTTGAGTTAGCAAACGGAGGAACTCTTTTTTTAGATGAAATCGGTGAAATGCCGCTAAATTTACAGCCAAAATTATTAAGAGCTATCCAAGAACGCGAAATCGTACGAGTAGGCGCTAGTAAGCCTATCAAAATTGATGTTCGAATCATATCTGCGACAAATGCAAATTTAGAAAAAAAGGTAAAAGAAGGCGAGTTTAGAGAGGATCTTTTTTATAGGTTAAATACAGTTCCGCTTTTTGTGCCTCCTTTGCGCGAAAGAAAAGATGAAATTTTAGGTATAGCAAACAGTGTTTTACAAAGAGTTTGTATTGGATACGAACTAGGCGAAAAGTCATTTAGTGATGAGGCTATGAGTGAGCTTTTGAGTTATGATTATCCAGGAAATATAAGAGAGCTTATCAGCATAGTCGAAAGAGCTGCTATATTAAGCGAACAAACAAATATATCAAAAGACGATCTATTTATATATGCAAAGAGATAATTTTACTGAATTTAAAGTAAATTTTTGTTAAAATAATAGCCTAAATTTCAGATTAAGGCTTAAAATGAAAAAGTATAGCGTAGCAGTAGTCGGTGCGACAGGTGCTGTTGGAGAAGAAATATTTAGAGTGCTTGAAGAGGTTGATTTTCCTGTTGGAAATTTACTTCCTTTAGCTAGTAGCAGAAGTGCCGGAAATATCGCAGAATTCAGAGGCAAAGGCTATGAAATAGTTCAGCTTACCGACAGCGTTTTTGAAGAAAACGAGATTGATATAGCATTTTTTAGTGCAGGAGGAAGTATATCAGCTCATTTTGCACCTCTAGCAGCTGCAAGCGGCGCTGTTGTTATAGATAATACAAGCCATTTTAGAATGGATCCAGAAGTACCTTTAGTAGTCCCAGAATGCAATCCCGAAGATATAAATTTATGGACAAACAAAGGCATAATAGCAAATCCAAACTGTTCTACTATACAGATGGTACAAGTCTTAAAACCTCTTGATGATCTATTTGGTATAGAAAGAGTCGATGTAAGCACATATCAAGCTACAAGTGGAGCTGGAAAAAAAGGTATGGAAGAGTTGATTCTTCAAATGCAGAAGTTTTTTGAATTTAAGTTAGATGAGTGTGAGCCAAGCGCATTTAAACATCAAATAGCACTAAATGTTATACCACATATCGACGTATTTTTAGACAATGACTATACAAAAGAAGAGATGAAAATGGTCAATGAAACACAAAAGATATTGCATAAAAATATAGAAGTAAGCGCCACTTGTGTTCGTGTTCCGGTACTTAGGAGCCATAGCGAGAGCATAACTATCAAATTTAAGACAGATATCAACGTAGAAAAAGCCTTAAATGTTCTAAAAAATGCTCCTAGCATAGTAATTCAAGATGATCCAGCAAATAATCTTTATCCGATGCCGATCCTAGCTAGCGATACAAATGAAACATACGTCGGCAGGATCAGAAAAGATAATTATAGAGATGATATACTGCATCTTTGGTGCGTTGCTGATCAGATACGTGTCGGTGCAGCTACAAACGCAGTGAGAATAGCTCAAAAATGGTGTCAAATACAAGAATTAAACCATTAGCTAAAAAATAGATTAAATTTAATATTTAATCTATTTCCATATAATTATTTTTTAAATTTATATTAAGGTTTTTAATGCTTGAAAAATTTTTTGAAATGATGCTTTGGAAGTCGCGTTACGTGACTATTTTGCCCGTCATCTTTGGATTAATCGGTTCTTTCGTTATGTTTATAGTAGCTAGTTATGATATTATAAAAGTTATAATTTATGCATGGCAATACCTTATTTTGGGCGATCACAGTATAGATCTACATAGCGATGCAGTAGGTCTTATTATAGGTGCGATTGATTTGTATTTGATGGCGCTAGTATTTTTTATATTTAGTTTTGGAATTTATGAACTTTTCATCAGCGAAATAGATAGTATAAAAAACTCAAAACAAGCCAGAGTTTTAGAGGTGCATAGTTTAGATCAGTTAAAAGATAAGATCGGCAAAGTTATAGTTATGGTTTTAGTAGTAAATTTTTTTCAAAGAGTGCTGCACGCTAAATTCTCAGCTCCACTTGAGATGGTTTATCTAGCGGTTTCTATTTTGGCTTTATGTCTTGGACTATATTTTTTACATAAAAGTTCAAGCTATTAAATTTTTATAAAGGATAATATATGATTTTTATAGATGCATGTTTTGGTAAGCCTACGCCTTATACGCCTATTTGGATGATGCGTCAAGCAGGAAGATACCTACCTGAATATATGGCTGTGAGAGACGCTGCAGGCGATTTTCTATCTCTTTGTAAAGATTATAAAAAAGCAAGTGAAGTAACTTTACAGCCAGTTGATATTTTGGGTGTTGATGCTGCTATAATGTTTAGTGATATCTTAGTAGTTCCTCTTGAAATGGGAATGGAGCTTAAATTTATAAAAGGCGAAGGTCCTGTTTTTGAAAATCCTATTTTATCAATGGATAGTTTAGATAAGCTTAGTGTTGAAAAGGCGGTGAAAAATTTAAGTTATGTTTATGATACTATAAAGCTTACTCGGGAGAAATTGAGTTCAGATAAAGCTCTTATAGGATTTTGCGGAGCTCCTTGGACGATAGCTACATATATGATAGAAGGCGGCAGTACAAAAACGTATAATATTAGTAAAAAGATGCTTTATGATAATCCTCAATTTCTGCATGCTATACTTCGTAAAGTTACAAATGTGCTAAAACTTTATTTAGAAGAACAGATAAAAGCCGGAGTAAATGCGGTTCAGATATTTGATAGTTGGGCTAGCGCACTTGAGCAAAACGCATATCTTGAGTTTGGTTTTAGTTATATAAATGAGCTGGTTGATTACATAAAATCTCAATATCCCGATATACCAGTTATCGTATTTCCAAAAGGTATAAGCGGATTTTTAAATAAGATTGGCGGTAAATTTGATGTATTTGGAGTTGATTGGAGTACTCCTCTTAAAATGGCTAAAGAAACTTTAGGATCTCGTTACGTATTGCAAGGAAATATGGAGCCTACAAGACTTTATAGCAAAGACGCTATAGACGATGGAGTAGATGAAATTTTAAGTATTATGAGAGGTCATAGGCATATTTTTAATCTTGGTCATGGGATACTTCCGGATGTGCCTGTTGAAAATGCAAAATATTTTATAAAATCCGTTCAAGAAAAATCAGCAAAATACTGTAAATGAGCTACGATAAAAAATCTTACAAATATATATTTGGTCCAGTAAGCAGTAGACGCTTTGGCAGTTCTCTTGGAATCGACCTTAGTCCGGATAAAAAATGCTGTAATTTTGACTGCCTTTATTGTGAATTAGAACGAGCTAAGGCAGTTACAAAGATAGAAAATCCACCTTCCGTAAAAGATATAATCGTTGAGTTAAAAGAGGCTCTGATCGAGTTTAAAAATGTAGAAGTAATAACTCTAACCGCAAATGGCGAACCTAGTTTATATCCAAATTTAAAAGAGTTGGTAGAGCAGGTAAACAGAGTAAAATATACTCAAAAATCGCTTATTTTAAGCAACGGAACCGCTGTTTTGGATAAGGATAAATTTGAAGCTATTTTGGATTTGGATATTGTGAAATTAAGTCTTGATAGTGCCGTGCAGCGCACTTTTCGCCGTATCGACAGAGGTATAGATAAGATAGATATCTCAAATTTAGTATCAAAAATGTCTGATTTTAGAAGAGTTTTTTTAGGAAAACTTGTCATGGAAGTGCTCGTAGTAGAAGGTTTTAATGATACTAAAGATGAGTTTTTAGCCTTGAATGAAGCGTTTAAAATTATCCGCCCCGATAGAGTCGATATCAGCACTATAGATAGACCTCCCGCTCATAATGCAAAAGGCGTTAGCACTGCTATTTTGCACGAGTTATCTAGCTTTATAACTTCTACACCTATAGCTCTTGCTAGCAGAAAAGGACTTGCCGATAAGCTTGATTTTAACCTTGATGAGCTAAGAAAGCTTTTAAAACTTCGCCCTCAAAGTAAATTCGATATAGAAAATAATTTTACTCAAAGCTCAAAGCTTGTATTGCAAAAACTAATTAAAAATGGAGAGATAAAAGAGTTTGATTTAGCCGGATCCGCTTTTTATAAAATTAAGTAGAGACTATTTTTTAGCTTAAATTTCGGTTTTTTGCATTGTGTATTTTATTGATTTTTAAATTTATGTTATTTTATATTTTTGACTCATTTGACTCAAAAATATAAATTTTTAAGTTTACTAAGTTAAATTTAGTGCTTTTTTATTGACAAAAATAGAACTTTTAGGTATAATTTCAATTCTTTTTTAATAATACATTTTTATTCCGGATTAGCTCAGCGGTAGAGTAGTCGGCTGTTAACCGATTGGTCGCTGGTTCGAATCCAGCATCCGGAGCCACTCTATTTTTCATTTCTAATAATATTAAAATAATTTAGTATAAATTACACACATAAAATTAAAATTTTAATAGCCTTGTAAATTTTATTTCAAATTCTGGAAATTTATGTTGAGTGATATAAATAGGGTTAATTATTGAAATGATGATTTTATAGATTTTTGGTTGCGAGAGAAGGACTTGAACCTCCGACCTTCGGGTTATGAGCCCGACGAGCTACCACTGCTCTATCTCGCGACAAATAGAAGTTGGATGGGGTAAGAGGATTCGAACCTCTGAATGACTGGACCAAAACCAGTTGCCTTACCGCTTGGCTATACCCCAACCTCAAAATGAGCCGCTATTATATAATTTTTTTGCTTTTTTGTCAAGGTTTTTTTGTGAATATACATAATTTTATAAGTAAAATGAGCTGGATTTAAAATTATGGGTTTTTAGATATATTAAAAAAATAAGATTAGCGTAATAATATTAAAATATTAGATATATATAACCAAATTCATAAAAAGCATTATAGTCAAATGCGTATTGTATGCATATATAAAATAATTAAAATTAAACTTAAAATTTATAGTTTTTAATATATAATTGTATTTATATAGGACTAAATATGAATATATGGGATAGCAATTTATAAATTTAAATTTAATTAGTTACGTAAATACACATTTTATTATAATATTATAACTTTTATGTTAAATAAACACTTTTTTTCTAATTATCTGCTACTATGTAAAAAATCATAAAGGATTTATGATGATTGTGTTAAAAATTTTATTGCAACTTAAGAGCGGTTTTCATCTGAGAAAAATGCCTGATTTTTTATTTAAAAATGTTAATTTGCCTCTTTTAAATAATGATGAGATTCCAAAATTTACTTATAACGAAGAGATAAATCCATATAGTTTTGGTTTTTTATATCCTTTAAAATTTAAAACAAAACTCTATGAAGCTGGAGATTTGTATAATTTAAATATAAAATGCAATTCAGATAGCGTTGCAAACCATATAAAGCAGGTGCTTACAAAAAATCTTAATAACGGTTTTGTTCTCATAGATATAGAAAAAAAGTTTATAAATAGATCATCTTATATACATAGTATCTATACGGCTAGTCCTGCGGTTTTTGCATTTTCAAATTTAGAAAATCAGTTTTGGACTATGAAAAATTCAAATTTAGATACCCTTAAAACTCTTTGTATCGATGATTTGGTCAAGAAGTTAAAACATTTTGAGTCAAAAAATATAACCGCTAATTTAAATGATATATTATCGATAGAAATTTTATCAAATAAACCTCTTGTCTTTGAACATGAAAAACATACTGTTTTTTCTCACAAGATGAAGATATATTTTTCGCAAAGTAGTAGCGCCGGCGAGCTTTCAAAAGCTGCTATGAAATACTCAATAGGAGACAAAAACTATCTTGGATTTGGGTATTGCGTACGAGGTATGAGTGATTGATTTTGATATTTTAAATTTATAGATTAGATAAATTAATTTTCGGTAGTGTTAAATTTAAGAGTGAATTTTGCCCTTTTTAGGGGCAAAATTCTTAATGGAGTTTAGACCAAATTTTCTTTTTCCAAAGTAGAGCAAATCCACCTAGTATCAAGAAATATATCATTATATATATACCTATACTTTCGCGTTCTGCTTTTTTGCTATCTCCAGCTTCGTTCATATATGCCATAACTTGCTGTTGAGCTTCTTTATTTAGTCCTACACGAGGCATTGAAGTACCAGGCAACATCTTTTGAGTGTCATTAATAAGGTTATTTAGATAATCCACGCTTCTTGATCTTATATACATAGAAAGATCAGGAGGGGTTGTACCTAAATATGTTTGTATGCTCTGTTTATTGCCATTTGTAAATATGTTTGTATATTTCATATCATGACATCTTGCACAAGCATTTACAAATACATCTCTATCGCTCATCTCTTTTGGAGCTATACTTTTAAAGTAAGCCACAAGGTCGGCTATTTCTTGATTCAGATCGCCGCCAGCACCCATAAACGGAGTCATAGGAAATGGTTGCTCATCGCTAAATTTATGGCTTAGTTTCAGTGCTAATACCGGATCTTTTATAAGTGCGGCTAGGAATTTTCCATCATATAGATATCCTATATCGCTAAGATCTGGAGGCGCTACTCCAAAACTTTCACTAGCTGTTTTGTCATCCATAGGAGCCGGCATATTTGCGGATTTTATCCCGTGACATGCATTACACCCGGCAGCAGCGATTAGTTCTTCTCCTGTTTTAGCACTGCCTTTTGCTAGATCAATAGAGTTTATATCCGCCCAGAAGTTGCTGTATTTTTCTAAATTTGCTTTAGCAGAGTCTAGTACTTTTTGCGCTGATTCTATGGCTTCTGGATTATTTCTTGATTTTGCAGTTTCTAGTGCAGCCTCAGCTTTAGCAACATCAACTTTTGCTAATCCTATATCTTCAGCAGCAAAATCGAAATTTGCAGGTTCTACATGCGGGTTCATAACTGAATGTGCATAAGGCTCAACTCCCCAGTAGATTACGCCAGTGACTATAACTACTACAATAAACGCCTTTAACTCTTTCATTTATTCCCCTTTCTTTCCATAATAGTAACAATAGGAAGTACTACTAAAAGCAATAGTAAATACGCTATAGAAGAGAAAAATCCTATCCAAGCATTAAATCCCGTTGGAGGAAGTTTTCCGTATACTGTTAGGATTATTAGGTCGATTATTAGCAGCCAAAACCATATAAAAAAGCCTTTTCTTTTATGTGCTGGAGCAACAACATCGCTTCTATCATAAAGAGGCATAAAAAATAGTGAAATACCAGCAAATGAAAATGCAAGCAATCCTATATCAGCAGCTTTTAAAGGTCCAATATCAAAGAAAAACCCACGTAAAATTTCATATTGCCATAAGAAATACCACTCAGGATATATATGAGGTGGAGTTTTTGCAGCGTTTGCCGGATCGAAATTTATAGGATCCATAGCAAAGCCGAAGTGGAAGCTTACTAAGTAGAAAAAGAATATCATAAAAAATGATATATACATAAAATCTTTACTTAAAAAATCTGGCCAAAATGCTATAACTTTTGATTCTTTTTTATTTCCATTTAGATATTTTTCTGCTTCAAGTTCAAAATCTATCTCTTCGCCTTCTAAGTTATTTACGTGAGGTATTCTTAAAGTATAAAAGTGGATAGCTATAACCATTATGATGACTATAGGAAGCAAACATACGTGCAGCATAAAAAATCTAGTAAGCGTAGGATCGCTAACCGCGTAATCGCCTCTTATCCATTCTACAACAGCGTCTCCAATGATCGGAATACCGCCAAATAGCTGAGTGATAACTTGCGCAGCCCAGTAACTCATTTGACCCCAAGGAAGCATATATCCGCTAAATGCTTCAGCTGAGAATATAAGGAAAAGCAACATTCCGCTTATCCATATCATCTCACGCCCTTTTTTATAAGAACCGTAATAAATTCCAACAAATGCGTGGATATAAAGAATTAAAAATATAACCGAAGCCGCTACTGCGTGCATATGACGCCATAGCCAACCATACTCAACTTCTTTCATGATAGTATAATTTACGCTATCAAATGCTAAATTTGCATCTGGTTTATAGTACATAACTAGCAGAAGTCCGGTTATAAATAATATAGTAAATAGTACCGTGAGTATAACACCCATAGCCCAAAGAAAATTTATATTTTTCGGAATCCAATACTGACCAGCAAGAACATTCCATAATTTCGTAATTGCGATTCTTTGATCAAACCAATCGCGAACGCTTGTAGCTTTTGTAATATGTGCCATTTTATCCCCCTTACGCTAAGCCGACAAGTTTCTTGTATTCAGGACCTTCTTCGCCTAAAACAAGTTTTGTGCCGTCTATTTTAAATGGCGGGATATCTAATGGACGAGGTGGCGGTCCAAAAGTATTAACTCCGCTTGAGTCAAACTCTCCACCGTGGCACGCACATTTAAATATCTTATCGCTCGCGCTCCAGCTAGGAATACAGCCAAGGTGTGTGCAAAGCCCTATAGCCAACATATATTTATCTTCCCCGATAACTACATCTCTAGCCGGGTTTGCTTTCATCTGTGCATCTTTTTTGATGATGAAAATCGGTTTTTTACGCCACTCGACTTGACGGAACTCTCCGGCTTGCATAGGGCTTAAATCTACAATCGTAAATCCAGCTGCTTTTACGCTAGGAAGCGGATCCCAAGTCTTTTTCATACCAACAAGAGCAAAGACACCGCCTACTGCAGCAACGGCACCAAATGCCATGCCGATGAAATCCCGTCTTTCTTGCTTGTCTACAGACATTTCTTTCCTTTCAATTTGATTGATATATATTTTTTAATCAAATTTAAAAATATTTGATGAGTAAGTGGAGAGCTTAAATTTAAGTTTTTTATTTAGCATAATAGTTTGCTAAATAAAGAAGCGAAAACCACTTGACAACTTGTAATTTTATCATTTTAAAATTAAAAATTTATTTAACCGTATTAATTCACTCTTTTATGGGTATAAATTTATTATTCAATATTTTTTGTATTATTGTGAAGTTTTGTCTTTTTTATCAAAAAATGCGGTACAAGATGTTCATAATCTAAAAATAGCCAATAGAGTGAATTTGTTTAATCTAGGTCAAAAAAGATTTTTGCATACCATAACTCCTATAATCTAGGATATAGAAATCATACTAATTTACTTTGTTTTTTGACAATGATATTTTATGGCAATATGCAAAATATCTATGGCGACCGGAGTTATACCGCTGATGTTCGAAGCCGCCGCAAGTGTCGGCGGAGCAAATTTATTTAGTTTTTCTACGACTTCGTTGCTTAGTCCACTTATGCTTTTGAACTCAAGACTCTTAGGAATTTTAATATCCAAAAGTCCTTTCATTTTTTCAACTTCTATTTGTTGTTGAGCTATATAATGATAGTATTTTGCCTCTGTTAATATCTGATTTAGCGATTTGTCATCTAAATTTAAGAAAAACTCGTTTAATTTGCGTAATTTTTCTATTGTAAAAGATTTTCTAGCGGCTATCTTTTGAAGTGGAACTTTTTCATTTATAATATCCTCATCTATGCTAGCTAGAAACTCTAAATTTTCCTTGTTTGGACTCATATCTTTTGTTAATAAGATCTCCATTCCTTTTTCTAAATTCGATTTTAACTTAAGCATCTCTTCGAAAGCCTCTTTTGGTAGCAATCCTACGTTGTAGCCATATTTGCTAAGTCTTAAGTTTGCGTTATCTTCTCTTAAAAGCAAACGATACTCGGCGCGACTAGTAAACATTCTATAAGGCTCTTTTGTGCCTTTTGTAACTAGATCATCTATAAGAACGCCGATATAACTCTCATCTCGTCGCAAGATCAGCGGCTCTCTCGTTTTTAAATTTAAAGCCGCATTTATACCTGCCATAAGTCCTTGAGCGGCCGCTTCTTCGTATCCGGTAGTTCCGTTTATCTGACCGGCTAGATAAAGACCGTTTATTTTTTTTGTTTCAAGAGTATGTTTGAGCTCTGTCGGAGAGACATAATCATACTCTATAGCATATCCGTGACGGACTATTTTGGCATTTTGAAAACCTTTTACTGAGCGAAGCATTTCGACTTGAGCATCATATGGTAAACTAGTTGAAAAACCATTTATATAGTATTCTGTAGCTTCTCGTGTTTGAGGTTCGATAAAAAGATGATGGCGCTCCCTATCTCCAAATCTATTTATTTTATCTTCGATACTTGGACAATATCTTGGACCTATACCTTCAATCTGACCTGTAAATAGCGGTGCTCTATCAAAATTCGAACGTATTATTTCATGAGTTTTCTCGTTCGTATAGGCGATGTAGCAAGGTAGTTGGGTTTTATTAAATTCTTTTGTACGAAAACTAAATGGAGTTGGATCTTGATCTCCATCTTGTCTTTCAAGTACGCTAAAATCAATACTTTTTGCTAAAACTCTAGGACAAGTTCCAGTTTTTAGCCTGCCCATTTCTAAATTTAAACTTTTTAGAGATGCGGAAAGAGATTTGCTGCTTAGTTCTCCGACGCGTCCGGCTTCAAGTCTATTGAATCCAACATGGATAAGTCCGTTTAAGAAAGTTCCTGTTGTTATGATGAGTTTTTTTGTGCCGTAGTTATTATCAAGGTGGGTTTTTACGCCGATTATGTTGTTATCTTTTGTTAAAATCTCTGTTGCGATCTCTTGAGTAACCTCTAAATTTGGAGTATTTAACAAAAGATTTCTCATATAAACTCTATATCTATCCATATCGATTTGCGCTCTGCTTCCGCGCACGGCCGGACCTTTGCTCTCATTTAAAAGACGAAACTGAATTCCGCAAGCATCTGTAGTAAGCCCCATTTGACCGCCGAGCGCGTCTATCTCTTTTACTAAATGACCTTTTGCAAGACCTCCTATTGCAGGGTTGCAGCTAGCAGCTCCGATTTGCTCGGCTAGTATGGTTATAAGCAGAGTTTTAGCACCCATTTTTGCAGCTGCTAAAGAAGCTTCTATACCAGCGTGTCCGCCGCCTACAACTATTACATCATAATTCATAATTTCAAACCTTGTTATTTGTTGGAGTCAGGGATTGTATCAAATTTAGAGTAAAAAAAGTATAAATTTCGTATAATTGCTACATTAAATTTAGGATAAATTATGTTTAATGGATTGATCAGAGAGATAGCTGAGGTTATTAAATTTGATGGAAAAACATTAGCTCTTAAAGCGAACTATAAGCCAAATTTAGGAGATAGCATTGCCGTAAACGGAGCTTGTTTGAGTGTGACTAGCGTGAGCGAAACCGGATTTAGCGTAGAGCTTAGTAGCGAAAGTAAAGAGCATTTGGCACTGCAAAACTATAGAGGAAAAGTACATATAGAGCCTGCTATGAAACTATCTCAT
Source organism: Campylobacter sp. TJR-1 (assembly GCF_032840035.1). Classification (NCBI taxonomy): domain Bacteria; kingdom Pseudomonadati; phylum Campylobacterota; class Epsilonproteobacteria; order Campylobacterales; family Campylobacteraceae; genus Campylobacter; species Campylobacter sp. TJR-1. The sequence continues at coordinate 185,386 of NZ_JAWIZX010000005.1, forward strand.
AGGGTTGATGGACATCTTATGCAAGGTCACATTGATGCCGTTGGAGAGATAATAAAAATTGAAACATTGCAAAGCGGAACGAATTTCTACATAAAACTTCCCTCAAACGTTATGCATCTTGTTTCAAACAAAGGCAGTATAGCAGTTGATGGCGTGAGTCTTACGATAAATGAAGTTTTTAAAGATAGTATAAGGCTTACGATTATTCCATTAAGCTTGAAAGATAGTCTTTTTGGCGAGTTTAAAGTCGGTCGTAAAGTAAATGTAGAAACCGATCTTTTGGCTCGTTATGCAGATAGAATTTTATCTATGAAAGATAAAAAAAACAGTGGCGATTTATCGTGGCAAGAGGCGGATTTTTATGCTAGTTTGTATTGATGGTAATGATGTTTTAGCCGGATTTAGCACCAAAGATGGTGGTGTTTCAAGCGGCATTTATGAAAGTTTGAATTTGGCTACTCATGTAGGCGATGATATAAAAAACGTGTTTGAAAACAGAGAAATTTTAAAACAAAAAATCGGTGCGAAAAAGCTTATTTTTATGGATCAAATTCACTCTGATATAGTTTGTGAGATATCTAGCATTGATGATGAAATTTCTCCTTGTGATGCTATTATTACTAAGCTGAAAAATGTGGCATTATGCACTATTACGGCTGATTGTTCGCCTGTTCTTGTTTATGATAAATTCACAAAAAAGATAGCTGCTATCCACGCAGGTAGAGCCGGAGTAGTCTCACACATAGTTTCAAAAACTATCAAAAAAATGGGTTCGGAATCACTAAATTTAAAAGTGATAATCGGTGCAAATATAAGCGGAAATTGTTACGATATAGGGGATTTGGATTTGGGAGAGTTTAACAAATTTAAAAATAAAACTAAATTTGATATGAATGCAGCATTAAAATACGAACTTGATAGTTTGGGCGTGAGAGATTATGAGTTTAGCGGGATTTGCACCCATTGCGACGAGAGATTTTTTTCATATAGAAAAGACGGCGTAACCGGTAGATTTTGTGGATTTATAATGCTTAAGGATGGATTATCATGATAAGTGCGTACAAAGAGTTTAAACAAGAAGATCTAGAGTTATACAATATATCTTTAAACGCGAAAAAATTCAGTGTGGATTTTACCTCAAATATGCGGATTTTAGAGATTTTATTTGCTCCAAGAGAGATTATTATAGATGAGTCAAATTTAGAAAAAATAGCTGAAATTTTTACTGCTTTAGAAGAGATAAGAGATAATTCTCAGCTAAGCAAGTAGCTCTAAATTTAAACTAATTTTTATGAAATAATAAGCTTGATTTAGATAAAATACGAACTTCATTTCACATGTGCTAATCCTTTTTTAGTTGTGGTAAAAACGCCACTAAGGAGCACAGAGGAAGAAACTAAATATTTTTTAAGGAGAAACTCATGGTTACTATGAGAGATTTATTAGAGTGTGGTGTGCATTTTGGCCACCAAACAAGACGCTGGAATCCAAAGATGAAAAAGTTCATTTTTGGTGAGAGAAAAGGTATTTATATAATTGACCTTCAAAAGACTATAAGATACTTTAGATATACATATAACATTGTTAGAGACGCTGCAGCTGAGGGTAAAACCGTATTATTCGTAGGAACTAAGAAGCAAGCGGGCGTTGCTATAAAAGAATACGCCGAAAAATGCGGAATGCCATATGTAAATCACAGATGGCTTGGCGGTATGATGACAAATTTTGGAACAATTAAACAATCAATAAGAAAATTAGAAGTTATAGAAGCCATGGAAGAAGACGGCTCTATAAATTTACTTACTAAAAAAGAAGCTTTGATGCTAAGACGCAAAAAAGAGAAGCTTTTAGCAACTTTAGGCGGTATTAGAAATATGAAAAGCCTGCCTGATATGGTTTTTGTTATAGATACCGTAAAAGAGAAAATTGCAGTTGCTGAAGCAAATAAATTAAGAATGCCGGTCGTTGCTCCTATAGATACTAACTGCGATCCTGATATAGTTGATTTTCCAATTCCGGGAAATGATGATGCTATAAGAAGCGTTCAGCTATTTTGTCAAGAGATGGCTGAGGCTATAAACGAAGGAAAAGCTTTGAGAGACCAAGACGAAGCAGAGCAAGTAGAGCCAGTAGGTCAAGAGGAAAAAGACGAAGTAGTAGCTGAGGCTATGAGCGAAGCTGACTTTGAGGAGCAATAATGGAAATAAGTGCAAGTATGGTAAAAGAGCTTCGTGAAAGTACCGGAGCCGGTATGATGGACTGCAAAAAAGCGCTTCAAGAATCAAACGGAGATATGCAAAAAGCAGTTGATATATTAAGAGAAAAAGGTCTTGGCAAAGCGGCTAAAAAAGCTGATCGTTTAGCGAGCGAAGGACTTGTCAGCGTAGTCGTAAGTGAGAATAATAAAACTGCAACTATAACTGAGATCAACTCAGAAACGGATTTCGTAGCTAAAAATGCGACTTTTGTTGATTTAGTTAAAAACACTACCATTCATGTTCAAACAAACTCTATAAATACGGTTGAAGAGCTAAAAGAGAGTTCTATTAATGGTGTTAAATTTGAAGAGTATTTTCAAAGCCAAATCGCAACTATCGGCGAGAATTTGGTTGTAAGAAGATTTGAAACTATAAAAGCAGCAAAAGGTGGCATCGTAGCTGGATATATCCATTCAAATAGTCGTGTTGGTGTTTTAATAGGCGCAGCTTGCGACAGCGAAGAAACAGCAGCGAAAATTCATGATTTTTTAAGAAATCTTTGTATGCACGCAGCTGCTATGAAACCTCAAGTTATAAGCTACAAGGAGTTTGATGCCGATTTTGTAGAAAAAGAGTATCTAGCACTTAAAGGCGAGCTTGAAAAAGAGAATGAAGAGTTGGTTCGTCTTAAAAAACCGCTTCACAAAATTCCTGAGTTTGCCAGTCGCGCTCAATTAACAGATGATATCATAGCAAAAGCAACTGAGAATTTAAAAGCGGAGCTTAAAAAACAAGGCAAACCTGAGGCTATCTGGGATAAAATTTTACCCGGACAAATCGATAGATATATAGCAGATAATACTCAACTTGATCAACGCCTTACTCTTTTAGGACAGTTTTACGTAATGGATGATAAAAAAACAGTAGAGCAAGCCATTGCGGATGAGGCTAAAAAAGTAGGCGGAAAAGTAGAAATCGTAAGCTATGTTCGCTTTGAAGTAGGTGAAGGTTTAGAGAAAAAAAGTGAAGATTTTGCAGCTGAAGTAGCAGCTCAAATGGCTTAATAATGCTAAAAGCGGTAAATTTATCTCATAAATTTGATTATCCGCTTTTTAATGATTTAAATTTAGAAATTTTTCCTTCTACCACGACAGCCATAACCGGCGTGAGCGGTAGCGGGAAATCTACTATCTTGCACATTCTTTCCACACTTTTAAAGCCTGTTGGCGGTGAAGTTATATATAATGAAAAATCGATTTATAATATAAATGAAAGTGAACTTTTAAAAATTAGAAGGCTTGATTTTGGGATAATTTTTCAAGCACATTATCTTTTTAAAGGTTTTAACGCTTATGAAAATATCGAACTTGCAAATATCTTAAGTGGACATAAAATCGACACCGAGCTTTTAGAAAAATTAAAAATAGACCACGTGATAAACCAAAAAATCGGCGAACTTAGCGGCGGACAGCAGCAACGAGTTAGCATAGCAAGAGTTATGAGCAAAAAACCGCGTATCATATTTGCAGACGAGCCAACTGGAAATTTGGATAAAAATACGGCAAACGAAGTTATGAATGTTATATTTGATTATGTTAAAAATGAAAATGCGGCTTTGGTGTTAGTAACTCATGATGAAAGCCTTGCAAGCAGATGTGATGATATTTTTTTGCTGCAAGACTTTAAATTAAATAGGGTTTGTTCATATTGAAATACTTATCAAATATCATATATATCGGTAAAATAACTAAAATTTATAAGATATATTTGCCATAAAATTTCTAGGTGTACCGGGCATTGCCGAACTTCTCCAGTATTTTTTATCAAATAAATTCTGCACGGCGAAGCTTAAATTTAGATTTTTATAGTTATAGCCGACTAGAGCATCATATCTAGTAAAACCATCTAAATTTATCTCTTTTCCATCGCTGCTATAATAAAATTTTTTAGACGAATGTACTGCGCCAATCTCCGCATATAGATCTTTGATAGGTATGTATCTTATAAATACATTTGTATTAAAATTCCCTGTTCCACTTAGGTGACGACCTTCGTTTAAAGGATTTTGTTTATCTTTTTTTACTCTAGCTTTCATAAAACTAACCGAGCTTCTTATATAAACATTGTCTGATATTTTACCGATCGCACTAAATTCCACGCCTTTAGACTGTTCTTTACCTCTAATTGCGTATGTGAACGGATCATTTATCGGATCTGGTCTATATCTTATGTTGTAATGCTCTAGCACATAAGTTGATAGAGTTGTACTTATAGAGTTATTTAACCAGTCGCTTTTTATACCTACTTCATATTGCTGTGAGTTTTCAGGTTTTGTATTAAATCCTTTTGGATCAGTTGTGGTAGATATACCAACATAACCATTGCCTCCATATGGAGAAAAACTTTTATTATACGCGGCGTAAGCTGTGTGCTGAGAATTTATATCATAAACTAATCCATAATTATAGCTGAAATTGTCTCCTTTATACTCATTGCTTTTATTCTTGATATCTTTTGAACTAAATTTATACTCGTCTAGCCTACCTCCTAAAGCAAATTTTAAACTATCTGTGATATAAAATAACTCTTGCACAAATACTCCGTGATTCGTGGCTTTATGCTTGTTGCTAATGCTTGCTGCTGGAGTATTTATCCTGCCCCAACTTATTCGCGGACTAAATGGATCTATATTTTGATTTCTTTTTATACCAATTAGCGGCTCTCTTTTTTCTATTTGGAAATCATAGCCTAAAAGTAGTTTATTTCTTTTTCCAAATGTGTCAAAGTCGAAATTTGCGCTAATTGAATTTAAAAACGTGCTATTATCTGTATTTTGCCAAGCATAACTTTGAGATAAAAGTTTAGTTTTTGGGTCGTATTTACCACCAAAATAGTGATCAAAGCTTTGATTAGCTTTTCTGTAAGCCAAAACCCATTCAATATACATTTTGTCGCTAAAATCATAATTCAGTTTTGATCTATACATTTGCAGTCTATCTTCTACAATGTCCCCTTGCCTAGCAAAAGTTTTTTTGTAGTCTATACCCATTTGTTCATACACGTCTTTGGTCGGTCCTCTATCTGGAACTCTTTTTGCGTAATCATAAGTATATTCCAAAAGGTGGCTAAAATTATCTTTATAATAGATAATACTAGGCGATATCATTTTACTTTTTTCTTCTATATAATCTCTATAAGAGTTGCTATCTCTTAGATCTCCAACCACTCTGGCTGCAAAATTTTCATTGAATACATGATTCATGTCTAGTCCAAAGTATCTATTATCGTATGATCCATAACCTACGGTGGCCAAGCTTTTAGAGTTAAAATTTGCCACTTTGCTTACCATATTTATGACTCCACCGCCCGCACCTCTTCCATATAATACGGAATTGGGTCCTTTTAATATCTCTATCCTCTCGATATTTGCCGTACTTCTTCTAACTTGTCCGCTATCTCTAACACCGTCTCTATAGATATCTCCGGCATCTGCGTTGAAGCCTCTGACAAAAATGTTGTCTGCTCTCATATCATAAGTCGTGTCTATCCCTGCAGTCCCTTCAAGGATCGAGCTAAGGTCGTTTTGTCCATAACTTTTATTTCTACTGATATCTAATATATCTATAGTTTGAGGCGTCTCTTTTAATAACAAGTCTGTTCTGCTTCCTTGAGCTCTATCGTAGCCTACGTAACCTTTTAGAGTATCGACGTCTGACTTACTTTCTATCTTAGTGGGTGGCAATGTTGCATTGTATTCATTATTTGCAAATATAACCACCACCGCTAAAATACTAAAAAATACGAATTTTTTCATTATTTATATCCTGATTATGAATTTCAAAATACAATATTATTGTATCAGAAATATATAAAATTATTATTAAAATAATTTATATTATTAAACTATATTAACTGTGCAAGAATGTAATTATCTTTAAAAATAATATTAAATTTAGACCAATTTAAGTAAAATATCAATCATAAAATCAAAAAGTTTGGATATGGAATTTGTAAATTATCTAGGTCAAAATAACGTAGTTGCATTTTTTTTGCTTCTTGTAAGAACAGGTGCGCTTATGGTTTTTTTCCCGTTTTTTAACCATATGCAAATTCCTGTCATTATAAAAGCGGCTCTTTCGTTTATGTTTGCTATATTTTTATTTCCTCTTGCTCATGCGCCGGTCGGTCTTGAAAATTTGAGTGTAGAATATCTGATTTTAGAAACATTTTCGGAGTTGATGTTTGGTATGTGTGCCGGAGTGCTTCTAATGCTTGTATTTGGTGCTTTACAGCTAGCTGGAGGACAAATTTCTATGATTATGGGATTTTCTATGGCAAGCGTGATCGATCCGCAAAGCGGAGTTAATATGCCTCTCATCTCAAATATGCTAAATTTTATCGTATTATTAGCATTTTTACTTTTTGATGGTCACCATATAGTGCTACAATTTATAGCTTATTCACTACAATTTATCCCTTTAGGCGGCTTTTATCCCGACGAAAATATAGTGAAATACACTGCAAAAGGCGTGATAAATTTATTTTTATTTGGATTTATCATATCGTTTCCTATATTAGCTTTATCATTGTTAGCCGATCTTATTTTTGGAATGCTTATGAAAACTATGCCTCAGTTCAATCTTCTTGTAGTCGGTTTTCCTATCAAAATCGCAATTGCTTTTGTAGTTATTATGGCTATTATTTCAGCTATGGTTAAGTTATTTACATCGCTTATGATGCAAGTTTTAAATGATTTGCCTGGTTTATTTTTTTAAATAAAGCTATTAATAATGAAAAATAGCGTAAAATATTGAAAAAAGATTCCATAAGGAGCTATAATGAAAGTTGTTTTACTTAATGATAATCCAGCAGTGTCGCGCCTAGTAAATGTAAGCCTTGCAAAACTCGGTTATGAGTTTATAGAGGTTGCAGATACCGATAGTATTAATGGCGTGGATTATGATCTACTTATTTGCGATAGCGCTCTTTTTGATGAAAATAGTAACTACTCTTTATATGCAAAAGATATTTTATACCTAGTCCCTAGAAATTATGAAAATATATCAGGAAAAAATGTACTTGAGAAACCGTTTTTGCCAACTGACTTTATTGATGTTGTAGAAAATATATTAAAAAAACCTCTGCCTTATATGGGCGATAAAACAGATGATTCAAATTTAAATAATCATAAAAAAGATATAAATGATGAAGATAATGTAAAACTTGGAAATGAATTTGGAGAGCTAAGAGATATAGATGATATAGATTTTAGTAAACATTTAAATGATGAATTGCTTGATGCAAATAATTTGGATAGTGAATTACTTGATAATCTTGATCATGCAGATGATCATAAAAATTTAGACGAACAGCCAATAGACGAAGAAATTGATACTAATGAATTTGTCGATGATTTAGCTTTTCAAACCAATGAACAAGACGCAGATAACGAACAAAAAAATAGCGCACAAGACGATGAAATCATGCCATCTAGCGAAGATTACGAAGTAGAAGATAGCATTAAAGAGATCACTCAAGATGAATTAAAAGATGCTATAAAAGAGACCGGAGATACGCAAAATATAGATAATATATCTAGCTTTGATGATGATTTGAATTTTAAAAATGACGTTATAGACGAGATGAATAATGAATCAAATTTAGAAGATGACGTTAGTGAGAATGCGAATTTAGATAATGATGAAAAAGAAGAATTTACTGAGATAAAAAGCGATGAGCTCGATGAGCTTAGTAGTATGATAGAAGAGATCGATAATATGCCTATAGATGATATAGATAAAGCGGAAAATGAAGATGAATATATGAATTTAGATGAGCAACCAAGTGACATAACAAGCATAGACAAAGTTCTAAAAGAGATCGATAATGTAGACGTAGCCGATAACTTAGACGAAATGCAAAACATTACTGAAATAGAAAATCAAAGTGAAAATTCAGATGGCGATTTAGAGGAATTTACAGACGATATTATTGAGACTGAAAATTCAGATAAAAATATGGACGCAATACAAAACAGCGTTGAAACCGATAAAATAGATGAAAATTCAATTAATAGTTTAGATGAAATTACAAGTCATAGTGATGAAGTGAATGTTTTGGAAAATGAAATATCGGTTAACGAGTCTGATAATGATGAACTTGAAGATATAAATGAGAATACTATAGTAGATGAGGCATCTTTACAAAATGACGCTGTGCATGATAAAGATTTAAGCCAAGAATCAGTTAGCATTAACAGTCATGAAGCTACAAATATAGATGAGATAAGCGAAAAAGATATCAAAACGGCATTAAATGAAGAAATAAGCCGAAGTTCAGATGATGTTAAAGAAGCGCCGGTATCTAAAATTATTGATGATAGCGAGCTAAAAAGTGAATTAGCTAAGAAAATCAGTGAACAGATAACGGAGTCTTTAAACTCAAGTACTATAAAAGATGCATTAAAAGATATAAATATAAAGATAAATATAAGTTTTGAGGAAAAGGCGTGAGCGGACAAATTTTGATAATAAGCGGACCTAGTGGAAGTGGCAAAAGTACGCTGCTAAGTAAGCTTATGCGAGATTTTGATAATATATATTTCTCGATCTCAAGCACCACAAGATCTATAAGAGATGGCGAAAAAGATGGAGTGAATTATCATTATATAAGTGAAGATGAGTTTAAAACCGGTATAGAAACAGCTAAATTTTTAGAATGGGCTTATGTGCATAAAAATTACTATGGAACTAGCCTTGAACCGGTTGAAAAAGCTTTAAAAGATGGAAAAATAGTAATTTTTGATATCGATGTTCAAGGATTTCATTTGGCTATGAAAAAGTATCGCGAGATCATAACATCGGTTTTTGTAACTACAAAAGATAGAAATGAGCTAAAAAGACGTCTTGAGATCAGAGATGCTGATTTAAAAGATGCTATAGAAAATAGACTATTTAATGCTGCAACCGAGATGGGACACATAAACGAGTATGATTATCTGATTATCAATGATGATCTTGATAGGTCATATTCTAGTTTAAAATCCATCTTTGAAACTATGAGCGTAAAAACAAAAAATTATGATATAAACGCCGTGATAGACAGCTGGAACGTTTGCTAAATTTATAAATTTGTGTTAAAATATTTAAAATTAAGGAGATAATATGGGTAGTTTTAGTATGGGACATTGGCTGATAGTTCTTGCCATTATAGTGTTATTATTTGGCGCTAAAAAGATACCAGAGCTTGCAAAAGGCGTTGGAAAAGGTATTAAAACATTTAAAAAAGAGATGGAGGATGAAACTCCGGTAGAAAAAATAGAGAAAGCAGATAGCGAAACCCAAAGTACAAAACAAAACGAAACAACAAAGAACGTTTGATGAAAAACAGTGTTAAGAGCGAAATTTATAGAGTTTTGGGGCGTGATTTTATCCTTGAGAAGCCAAAGGATAAAAATCTTGCTCATTACGCAACTCCTTTCGCATTTTCTCTTGCTAAAGAGTTCAAAAAATCACCCGCAATTATAGCTTCCCAGCTTGCACTTAAATTTGAAAATCATGAACTTTTTGACGTTTTTAGTATAAACGGATATTTAAATTTTAAATTAAAAGGTGAGTTTTTAAATTCTCTTGCAAATAACGCTTTGAGTCTTGCAGAGAGTTTTGGAAGCAAAAAACCCCAGAGTCAAAAAGATATTTTTATCGAATATATCAGCGCAAATCCGACCGGACCTCTTCATATCGGACACGTAAGAGGAGCAGTGTACGGCGATACGTTAGCTAGAGTAGCAAGGCACATTGGACTTGATGTTTTTACTGAGTACTATATAAATGACGCAGGAAATCAGATAGATTTGCTTGGGATTTCTATAAGTCTTTTTGCGCGCGAAGCCTTGTTCAATGAAAATGTACAGTATCCAGATAAATACTACAGAGGTGAATATATCGAAGATATTGCTAAGCTTGCTCTTGGTAAATTTGGAAAAGATATCTTTTATGACGAGAGTAGAAATCTCGAACTTGCGGAATTCGGTAAAGATGAAGTTTTGAAGATTATCAAAAAAGATCTGCAAGACGTTGGCATTTTTATAGAGAGTTGGGCTAGTGAAAAATCACTTTATGATGAGCTTGAAGGAACGATAAAAAAGCTTGCCTCAAGCGGACAGATGTATGAAAAAGACCAAACTACTTATATAGCTTCAACTATGCTTGGAGATGATAGCGATAGAGTTGTTATAAGAAGTGACGGCAGACCTACTTATTTAGCTGGAGATATAGTTTATCATGATGCTAAATTTAAAAAAGGATATAAACATTATATTAATATTTGGGGTGCTGATCACCACGGATACATAGCTCGCATTAAAGCAGCTATAAATTTTCTTGGATATGACGAGAGTAGACTTGAAGTAATTTTAATGCAGATGGTGAGTTTGTTAAAAGAAGGCAAACCGTTTAAGATGAGCAAACGAGCTGGAACTAGTGTACTTATGAGCGATATATTAAGCGAGATAGGAAGCGACGCTCTTAGATTCATATTTATCTCAAAAGCAAATACAAGTAGCCTTGAGTTTGATATAGACGAACTCAAAAAAGAAGATAGCTCAAATCCTATATTTTACATAAATTACGCTCATGCAAGAGTAAATCAAGTATTCGCAAAAGCAAGTAAGCTTCCAAATGACGTGGTAGGTGCCGATCTCTCAAATTTAGATGAGAGTGGTAAAAATTTACTTTTTGAAGCACTTATTTTGCCTGAAGTACTAGAAGACGCCGTTACTTCAAGATCGCTTCATAAAATACCTGAATACCTAAAATCTTTAAGTGCTAGTTTTCATAAGTTTTATAATGAAAACAGAGTAGTAGGAAGTAAAAACGAAGATGAACTTTTAAAGCTATTTAGCGTGGTCGCTCTTAGCATCAAAGTAGCTTTAAATTTGATCGGTATTAAAGCAAAAGATAAGATGGAACATTGAGTTTATATATAGCAGCTAGCTTACTTTGAAGAGCGGTTGCTATGCCTATAAACTCAGAATCTTCTTGTTTTTTTGTGTGAAAAATAATGCTTAAATCTCTTGTGAATTTGATATTTTTGATTTTTATCTGATATTGTAAAGAGTTATTTAAAATCTAACTGATATAAAAATAGCTTAAAGATTGATTTTAGCGATATTTGAGGGTATTTTTAGCAAAATCAAACTAATGAATTTAGCTTTACACTTCTTTACATTTTCTTTCCATAAACTTTACAAAGTTTTTAAAAACCATTTAAAAGCCCATTAAATCGCTTTTAAATCCTAGAAGTATGAGCTACTACTCTTCCTATTATTTTGCAATTTATTAAATCTGTTGCTTCTATCTTAATAGGTTCATACTTTGGGTTATCGCTAATGAGCGTAAGAGATTTTGTGACTGGATTTTTATCTACTCTTTTGACAAAAATATCGCCATCATAGTTTATCACATATATACACCCACTAATAACGCTTTGTTCATTATCGTAAGGATTTATATATAATAGTTCCCCGCCGTTTATAGTAGGCTCCATGCTATCACCTTTTGCGTTTATAATATGTAGGTTATTTAAAGAACCAGTAATCTTTAAAAATACACGCAAAAAATTTATATCAAAACTCATGACAATAGGAGTTTCATCATAATTTATAATTCCAGATCCTGCACTAGCGTAAGTATCTTCAAAATAAGGTATATTTATAATATCTTGTGACTTTTTAAGGTTTGAAGTGTTTAAAGGCTTATTGCTGGACAAATTTTGGGATTGCTTGACATATTTATTATTTTTGCTGGACATATTGCTGGACATAAAATTATAATTTAAAATATTAGATATTTTTTGTAAATCTTCACTTGATATTTTGGTTATTTCATTTTCGTAGTTATACATAGTTTTTATACTAACACCTATCATATCGGCTAATTCTACTCTTGATATATCTTTTTCTATTCTTATTGCCTTTATCTGATTGCCGTATCCCATTTTTTACCTTATTAATGTAAAATATTTCCGTTTTATATTGACAACGGTAAAATTTTACTGTATAATTTCAATGTTTGTTTAGAAAATTGTATCACAAAAAGATAAATTTAACAAATGCTATTTAAATTTTTATTGTTAAACCAAATTTTAAGGAGATAAAATGAGTAAGTTAAAAGAGCTAGAAGTGGGGCAGCGTCAAGAAAGAGACGCTTTAATAGCTAAGATGTTTTTAGAAGAAGATGCTACAGAGGTGTTTAAGAGAGAAAAGAGACAACTACAAGGGTACGATTTGACCCCTGTAGTTGTGATTTTGTCTAGCGAGATTCGCAAACTTCGTCAATCATCTCGAGTGCTGTAATATACCTATTTGTGATATATTCTACACTATCTTGAGGCAGTGAGTGTGGCTCTAATGATTTTTTAGAGGATATTTGGATTGCTTCGTTAAAGCATCCAAATTCTTCTAAAATTTTTATAGCTAGTTGCTCTTTAGCGTTTTGGCTTAAAGTTTCCATTTTAATGACTCCTTTCTATAAGATTTGTTGGCAGTATAATTATACCAAAGGGGTCTTTAAAGTGGAATATTGGTTTAACAATAAAAATTTAAATAAAGGAGTAAAAGTGGGTAAAAGAGTAACGCCTATAGCAAAGTCTGTAAAGCAAAAAACTAAATATGATTTAAAAGATTATTGCCAGATGCGTGGTCTGTCTCTTAGTAGCTTGTATAAGGGCTATATAAGCAAAAAAGCGGCAAAAATCTTAAAAAAAGATGGGATAAAAGTAGCGTAATGTGGGTAGATAGTAAGACTGCGGCTGATGTGTTTGGAGTAAAATATGATGCACTTGTTAAGTCTGTAAAAAGAGCAGAAAAACAAGGCAAAAAATTTTGCACTATAAACGGTAAAATTTTACCGTTTAAACGTATAAATGGTAGCCGTGGTGGCTCAAGCGGCAAAATCCTCCAAATTTGGCTAGATGAGCAAAGCGAAAATAAACTTATAAGTAAAGGATATAACATTGAAGATATCAGCGATACTAGAACTAGCAGAGCATTTGCAAAGCAAGGGCTTTGTTGTAACCTTGCTAGCACACAGTGGCAAGGTGAGCATAAGAGCAGTAAGGCTTGGCAAGAAGACACTGCAAAAGAGACAAGCCTTGAGCCAAAAAGCAGTGAGGGTAGCGTAAATGATGAAAAATATAATAAGACTAGCTATGAAACGCAAGAAGAGAGCCTGGATAAAAGCAGCCAAAACAGAACTATCGCAGATAGAGAGTCTGTGATAGGAGCAGATATTAGGGAAAATAGAGCTAATAAGGCAAATTTGGTGATAGATAAATGGGGGAAGAGTGATGGCAAAAATAGTATTAGTGGCAATTTTTGCAATATTCATAATATGGGCGGTTTTGCTGTGGATATCGATAATAGTGGCGTTTGTGTGGGCGTCACAAGTGATAATAGAAGAGAGATTTCAAAGGACATTAATGATAAAGAAAATAAAGCAAATTTACAAGAGATACGAAACCCACATATATCTAGCGGCAAACGTGATAATGCTGATAATAGCGTGGATGAGTTTCAAAGCTATGCTATAGAGCAAAAAAATAGCTTAGCAGAGCTTTTTGATGATATGAATATAAATGATGATAAAAAAGCAGATGCATTTCTAAAAGCCAAAGTAGTAAAGCTTTGGCTAAAGGCTCGTGATAGAAAAGTAAAAATAGATGCGTTTTTGCAATACATAAACATAAACAATATGTATGGCAAAAGAGTATCAAAAGGGCAAATTTACGACTGGGCTAAAAAATACGCAAATGGCGGCATAAAAGGGCTAGTTGATGAGCGTGGTGGCAACAGACCACTTCTTGTGGAGTTATTAGGATATAAAGAAAAAGTAGATGAGCTAATCTTATCAAGTCAAGGCAAGATAAACTCATATAATGTCTATAATAGACTTCATCACCACTTTGTAAGCTTAGGGCTTTTAAGCCATGATGAGTTCATCGGCAAACAAAAAGAGATAGTAGCCTACGACTCTATAAATAGATATGTAAACAAGTGGAAAAAAGAGAATCCAACTACGGTTCTATACATAGAAAAAGGCTATGACGGAGCGGTGAATTCAAAACTAGCCGGAGTTGGCAAAGCTGACTGGAAAGCAGACTTTGCAAATGAGTATGTAGAGATAGACGCTACAACGCTTGATCTGTTTGCTAAGAAGATCAACCTTGATCTTGCTAGTGCGATATGGAAGATGAATAAAGAAGCGTTTAGAGACTTTGATGAGTGCTGCGAGAGAGTAAAAGAGAACCAAAAACGCTACACAGTAGTTGGTCTCATAGATGTGCATAGTGGCGTTTGCTCATACGTGATAGGAAAAAGCGAAAATATCTATACAGTTAAACGCTGCTTGGCCAAATATATATCTAAATTTGGTAAGCCTCTTAGAGTAGTAGGCGATAACGGAAAGGCGTTTAAAAGTAACGAAATGGCTGGCACGTTTGAGAGCTTGGATATAGAATACCTTGCTGTTAGGGCGTATAGTGGATGGTTAAAACCATATATAGAGAGAAGCTGGAGAAGTTTTCAAGATAACTTCAGTCAAAATATAGCTGGATTTATAGGGCACTCTGTAGAGCAAAGACAAGCCATTGAGTTTGGATTTTCTAAGATGGAAAGACGTCTTAAAAAAGGTGAGCAAACTAATCTAAAAAGAATGCTGCTTATAAACGACCTTGAAAAGCTAATGGATGACTATATAGATGAGTTTATAAATCGTAGGTGGCTTGATAGGCTAGGCTCTAGCCCACTTGAAGCATATAAGAGTGACGAAGATAAAATAGAGAGGTTATCAAGCACTCTAAAAGTCTATAAAAAAGGCATCATGCATGATAATGCCTACTACATCTGCGCTAAGAGCTTTGAATATGATGAAGTTAAGATAGTTCCAAATATAAACAATGTAGATGAAGTATATATCTGGAGCACCATTGGCGAGTTCATCGGTGTGGGAACTAGGCTAAATAATACAGAGGGAGTAAGTGCAGAGATAGCTAAAGAAGCAAGGGCTTTTACTAAAAAGAAAATTGATAAGGTAAGAAAAGCAGCAAACGCAGCAGCTGCCATAAATCAAGATAGTTTTATAGAGCACGTGGAATATGTAAAAAATGCAAGGGCTTTGGAGGTAGGAAGTGCGGCACTTGAATATGAAGATGAGCTAGGAGCTTTGGTAAAGACTGAACATAAAAGAGCTAAAAGCTTAAGAGTTATAAATGAATTACTTGTGCCTACTAAACCTAAAAAACAAGTAGAGATAAGCTGGGAAGGAATGGTTAAGAAGAAATAATTTAAAGGCGTTTAAAGACATTTTTTAAAAGCGTTTAAATAGTGTATAAATCGTATTTAAAAGCTTTTAAAAAGCGTTTTTAAAGCTAGGTAGGGTGAGCCGAACTCTTGCTGGTATTTTTAGAGCGTAATTTTGTGTGAAATTCTAAACAAAAAACGTGTTTTTTAACTTGTCATTGTCAAAAGCTTTAACCTTTTTTGGTGGTGGCAAATGCTCTCCTTATTAGAGCCACTACCGCACCGCTACCAAAAAGGGTTAAACCTAAAAATAAGGAGACAAAAATGAGTAAATTTGAAGATATTAGGAATGAGCTTAGTTCATATCTAACAGATAAAGAGGTAAGCGCTTCAGCTCTTGCAAGAAGTATCGGAGTAAGTCCTGGGGCTATAAGTCAGTTTAAAAAAGGCGAGTATAAAGGCGATAATGAAGGACTTGCTAAAAAGATAAAAGCCTATCTAAATAGCCAAAACGCTAAGAAAAATGCCCCAGTTCAAACAGTAGAGTTTAGAGAAGATGTCTTTAAAGGCTTAGATTATCAAATGAGTAATTTTGCGATAAACGAAGCTGCAAATGAGCGTGAAATAGCGCTGATTTATGGGGCAGCTGGGACTGGCAAAACTACAATCTTAAAAGAGTATGTAAAAGCTAATCCAAATGCAGTATTTGTCGAAGCTACGCCACATACTAGCGCAAAAAGCCTACTTGATGACCTTGCTGAAGTACTTAAGATAAGTGTTCCACTAAGTCTAAATGGCAAACTAAAAGCGATCGCTAAACATTTAAGTGGTTGTGAAAGGATACTGCTTATTGATGAAGCTGAGCATCTGCCACTTAAGGCACTTGAAGATTTACGTCGCATACACGACTTTAGCCGTACACCTTTGGTGCTTGTAGGCACCGAGATTTTGCTGCAAAACCTAATGGGTAGAAACAAAGAACTTCGCCAACTCTACAGCCGTATCGGCTCAAAGTGGATTATGAAAGGTCTTAGCAAAGAAGAGTGTAAAGAGTATTTTTCATCGCCAAAGCCTTTTGCTAATAAGTTAGCCAAAGGCGGCGGTTTTACTAAAGATGGCTATGCAAACTGCGGTGAGCTGATATATGAGTGGTGCGGCGGTAATTTTAGAAGTAGTGCAAAGCTTTATAAAAAGGCTTTAAAACTAAGCGAATACTATAAGGTGCCACTTGATAAAGAAGTCATTGCAAAAGCCTCTGAAATGGTTGTTTTAGCTTAGCTTTTTAAAAACACATAGTAATAAGGAGAAGAATGAAAAGAACGATGAGACTAGTATATGTAGCATCACCATACGCTAGTATAAGCGTCGCAAGAGATGAAAGCCAAAGAAAATTTTTTTGCTAAACAGATAGCTTTACATAGTTGTAAAAAGGTCTTAAAAGCTGGATATGAGCCTATAAGCCCGGTTTTAGCTTTTTGCGATGTATTTGATGAGAGCGATAGAGAGCGAGTGATGAATGCTTGTCTTGAGCTACTGTCAAACTGCTCATATATATACTATGCAAAAAGCGTCTATAGTAAAGATAGCGCCGGAATGAAGGCCGAGAAAAGATATGCCAGGGAGCTTGGTATAACTGAGCTTGAATTTGAATAAAAAGGAGAAAATATGGCAAGTATCCATAAAAAGTTGGCTAATAAGCCTAAAAAAGATAAACAAAAGAGAGGAAAGGATAAAAAATGCTAGTAAAAATAGGAAAAAATGAGACAAAAATACACGATAAAAGCTTAGAAACCGCAGTTGATGAGTTTGCTTATCTAAAACGCAAGATAGATAGCCTAAATGATGAGCTTAAAGCGTATAAGGATGTCATTGCAAATAAGGCAAATGAGCTTTTAGGTGATAGTGACGCTCTTAGCATAGGCTTTGAAAGCATTAGTGGAAACAGACTTAAAGTAAGTCTAGGCTGGGACGTAAAAGTAAAAGACGCTGATACTTTAGCCCTGCTTTTAGGAGATAAGTTTTCTTTGCTTATAAAAGAAGAGAAAATTTATAAGCCTGAAAAACGGCTAAAAGAGTTAGCCCTTAATGATGATGGCTTAAAAGAGTGCCTAGAGATAAAGGGAAAAGCAGCGAGTATTAGCCTGATATAAGGTTTATAGAGTGGTTAGCTTAACCACTCAATTAAGTCTTATCTCAAGGAGAAAAATGAAATATTATAAAATATGTAAAAAATGTAAATGCGTGGAACCTGCTACTTATAGTAGATGTCCAGCTTGTGGGTATAGGCTCTCTATTTTGGAGATACAGAGCAAAGACGTCACAAAAGATAATAAAAATAAAAAGGAGCTTAAATGTGTTATATGATGGAAAAAGAGATAGAAAAAGAAAAAAAATCAAAAAGATTGTCTGATCTAGCTGAGATTCTAAGCGATCTTGATGAGATGATAGATGAGTTATGTGAAGCTATAGAAGTGGAGGATGAAGAAGAGATATATAAAAGCGCCAAAGAGCTTGTTGAGTATTATATTAAGACAAAAAAGAAGCTAAATTTAGACTAATTTACAAAGGCTTTAAATTGTTTTTAAAGCCTTGATAAATGAGTTTTTGGAGTATAAAAATGGATTATGAACTTGGCAATATAAGGCCTAAGCTTGATAGGCATAAGCTAGGTCTTGGATTAGTAAAAACAGGACTAAAAGAGAGCTTGCATAAATTTATAAAAAATGTGATATGTGAAGATGAAAAACTAACAATAGTCTTTAGCCACAATATGGCAAAATTTGAGTTTGAGCAAAGCAAAGAACAGTTTTTGGAGTCCGCAAGAGCTTATTACAAGACACACGCCAAAGAGTTTTTACATTTAAACTTTGTACCAAAACGCATAGAATCAAAAGTGGATTATGAGAAAGATGAACCTTCTAAATACGATCCGTTTGCTATCCCAACTCCGCTAAATCCGCCCACAAAAAAGGCAACGCCTGAATTTTTAAACAGAGCAACAAATCCAGCAGTGCATGCAGGATTTGAGCGCATAAGAGAGATAATCAAAAATCGACAAGGAGGATAAAATGACTGAAAAGCAAGCTATACTAAGAAAGCAGTTACTTAGCAAAATTCACACCACAAAACGCTACAAAGAGCTAAAAGAAAATGATGCGTGGGAGATGTTTTTAGATTGTCATTTTAGGTGCAGTACAAGCGCGGAGCTAAGTATAAAGGAGCTTTATGCTTGCCTAGATCTTTTGCACGGAAAGCTAATTGCGATTGAGGAGATAGATGCTAAAGGCAGGGAGCTTATAGCAAGAGCTAAAAAGCAGCTTAGTACGCTTAGGCAAGTAGATAGATTAAAAGCGGCTATGAGTGATCTGGGTTGGAATGAGAGCCAGCTCAAAATGTTTATTATAAAAAAACTAAAGATAATCGCAGACCCTTTTAAGCTAAATGTTAAAAACACAAGCAAAATTATCTATATTTTAGATAAAATTGCGAAAGATGGTAAAAAATGATATGCCCGTTTTGTGCCAACGATAAAACAAGAGTGGTAGCAACCATAAAAGGCTTGGAAAATAGACGCTTCCGCTATTGTTTTAAATGTAAAAAAACGTTTGAAACAAACGAAACCGTTCTTATAAAAGAGCGTGATTGGCAAGAGCTAAAGGAATATAAAGAGGAGATAAAAGATGTATGATAAAGATCTACTTACAAGACTGCTTAAGAGCAAAATAGCAAAGACAAAAAGCAAAGATGAGATTATAGATGAGCTTTTAATGGGACTTAGCAAGCAAAACGCTAAGTCATTAAAAGCAGCATTAGATGAGCTATTTCTAATGATTTATGATAACTATGATAATGCAAACTTAAAAATCTTAGTAGAAAACAAGATAAACGCACTAGAGATAAGCGTCCCGAATATAAACTTCGAGACGATATACGAGAGCTTAGCTAGTAGTGCTGGGGCTAAATTTGCGTTTGATGAAATAGATATAAAATCGCTAGAGACGATGCGAAAAAACTTCTACTGGATGAAAAATGATTACAACGAAAAAATAAGCAATGATCTAAAAGCTATCACGGCCAAAGTCTTTAATGGCGAGATAACAAGAGCAAACATGGCAGAGACCTTAAAAGAGAAGTTTAAAGGCGTGCTAAGTGCAAATACTAGCTATTTTGAAGGAGTGAGCGACCACATTATAAGTCAGGCTCAAAACATAGCTAGAGTAAATCAGTCTAGTAAATACGGAGTAAAGCATTACAAAGTATTAGCTAGGATAGATAGCCGTACAAGCGATATCTGTAGAAGTATGAATGGACGTATAATCCCAGCCTCGCATATAGAAGCTCAAAGCAACAATATCCAAAACGCTAAAGATATAAACGAGAAAAAAGCAGCTGCTATTTGGAGAAATGAGCCTTTTTTTGGTAAAATACTCCCTAGTAACTTCGGGCTTCCACCATATCATTTTCGTTGTAGAACCGAGCTAGTACCGGTGTGGATAAATGAAGAAGAGATTGATGGAGTAAAGATGAAAAATACAAGCCCGCTTAGCAAAGATGAAGTAGTAAAGCATATAGATAAAAC